>CBFGPU010000424.1:0-3713 GCA_965650715.1 uncultured Haloferula sp.
CCGACGCCCGCCGCGAACACCTATGCGAACACCTACCGGCTGAGCGGCGAGAACAACGCGCTCTACAACTTCCACCGCTGTATCAACTTCAACCCGACCCTCACGATCTCCACCGACGACGGTGCGACCTGGGGGACATCCCGCCAGCTCCTCGGCACCGGCAGCGGCAGCACCCGGCCCTACCCGCGCTACACCTCGAACGGAACCGACCGCATCGACCTGATCTACACGGACGGACATCCGCGGGACGTGGAGAACTCGATCTACCACCTCTACTACAAGGACGGCGGCCTTTGGAAAACGGACGGAAGCCTGATCGATACGCTGGCGAATATCCCGCTCGACCACGACGGCGGCGAGAAGGGCAACGTGATCTATCCTTTCTCAAACGCCGCCTGGGGACCGGGCGACGGGCCGGACGAATGGATCCCGACCGGGCGCGGCTGGACCTGGGACGTCCACTACGGCAGCGGCGGCGCTCCGGTCTGTGTCTTCCAGGTGCAGAAGGACAACGTGACCGGAAGCGGCTGGAACCACGACCGGATCTACTACTACTATGCGAGATGGACGGGCACGGAGTGGCAGCGGCGCTTCATCGCGCAGGCGGGCCGCCCGCTTTACTCCGCGGAAGACGACTACGGCGGCGGCATGTGCCTGGACCCCGAGGATCCGCGCGTGGTGTACATTTCCACCAATGCGGCGGACCCCTTCGCGCTGGGCGACATCGACGCGGTACCGCTGCGCGGAAACGAGCGTTACGAGATCTATCGCGGTTTCACTTCCGATGGCGGTCTGACCTTCACCTGGACGCCGGTGACGGAGAGCTCTCCGGCGGACAATCTCCGCCCGATCGTCCCGCCGGGACACGGGCACTCGGAGTTCCTGGTGTGGTTCCACGGCACCTACTCGAGCTATACGAATTTCTCCGCGAAGGTGCTGGCGCGTATCGGCAGCCCCTTGATGTCCTATCAGGAGTGGTCGGAAGACTTGGGCTTGCCCGGAACGACGCCGCTGGATTCCGATCAGGACGGGATCGACGACTTGCTGGAATATGCCTTCGACGGCGATCCCCAGGATCCGGCGAGCAGGCCCTTGCCCACGTGGGAGGCGGACGGCTTCAGTTTCCCCTGGCCGGAGGACCGGTCGGGAATCGAGTGGCGGGTGGAGCAATCCGATACGCTGGCGGACTGGTCTGTAGTGGCTGTATTCCGGACCGGGGACCTGCCGCGGGAAGCAGCATCGGGCTTCGAGGCGGACTTCACGGCGGGACCGGACCGTCGGGCCCGGGTGGTGCTCACCGGCGGGACGCCTCCCGGGCGGCGTTTCCTGCGGGTGAGGATCGCGAATACGGATTGAAGGGTTCCGGATGCTCGTGGCGTAGTGGGGAACGATGAAACCCTGCCTCGCCCTCCTCGCGCTCGCACCTCTCGCCTTTGCCGCCCCCTTGCCGATCGCCATCGGCACGAACACCGGAGGCAGCGGGAATAGCGAGGGCATCTATCTTTCGACCTTCGAGCCGGAAAGCGGCGCCATCGCGGAAGTGAAGCTCGGCGCGAAGTACGAGGGCCCCGGCTTCCTGACACTGCATCCCAGGAAGCCGCTGCTCTACTCGGTGGGACGCTCGGCGGCACATCCGAAGGGAAGCATCGCGTGCTTCAAGCTCGGCGATGCGCTGGAGTTCCTCGGCGAAGCGTCTTCCGGCGGCTTCAACCCCTGTCACCTCGCCGTGAACGAGAAGGGCACCGTGCTCGCGGTGGCGAACTACAGCGATGGCAGCACGGCAATGCTCCCCCTCAACCCGGCGGGTGGCCTGCAAGCACCGGCGTTCACCAGGAAGATCGAGGGCAAGGGCCCGCGCACCGACCGCCAGGAAGGCCCGCATGCTCACGGCGTGTATTTCCGCGGCGACCGCCTGCATGTCCCTGACTTGGGCCTCGACAAGGTGCTGGGCTGGCAGATCGACCCGGGATCCGCGACCCCGTTGAAGGAAGAACCCGACTCGTGGAGTTCGGTGCCGGGTGCCGGCCCCCGCCACATGGACTTCTCCCCCGACGGCCGCCATGCCTACGTGGTGAACGAGCTCGACAACACCGTCACGGCTTGCAGCTACGATGCGAAGAAAGGCACGCTCACCACGCTGCACAGCATCCCGACGCTTCCCGAAGGCTGGACCGGCAAGAACACCACCGCGGAGATCGCGGTGCATCCGAATGGCAAGTTCGTGTATGCCTCCAATCGCGGCCACGACAGCATCGCCGTCTTTGCGCGCGATCCGGCATCGGGCAAGCTGGGCGCGGTGCAGGTCGCACCCTGCGGCGGGAAAATCCCCCGCCATTTCGCGATCTCGCCGGACGGCAAGTGGCTGCTGTGCGCGCATCAGGATTCGAATACCCTCTCTTCCCTTCCCCTCGATCCCGGCTCCGGCAAGCTCTCCGAGCCCAAGGTCACCACCGCCTGCCCGAATCCGATCTGCATCCTGTTCCTGAGGTAGCGCATCTTTGCAAAGCTGCGTGCTTCCGGTGGCCGGATACCCTGCGCGCCCGGAATCCTCTCCTGCGGAGTTTCAAATCCCCGGGCTGGACTGCTACATTTCCGTCAAAATTCCTCTTGCGCCGGGTCCGTTCAAATGCATCCTTCCGGCCCCGCCGCAAGGCAGGAACCCAAAGCCTCGATAGCTCAGTTGGTAGAGCAGAAGACTCTTAATCTTTTGGTCCTTGGTTCGAGTCCAAGTCGGGGTACCACTCTCCTGAAAAACCCGCCGTATCCGGCGGGTTTTTCGTTTCCGGGGAATGAAAAGTGTCTCGGGCTACTTCGAGGCCTCCTGCATCTTGTTGGCGATATTCATCTGCTTCTCCTGGAACGCCTTCATCAGTTCCGGATCGGAGGAGATGATCGGCATCGCCGTCGTGGCGGCCGCGGTCATACGCTCCACCAACGGCTTCATCTTCTCCTGGTTCTTCGTCACCGCTTCGGCGTCGGGCGGAGTATCGCCGGCCTTCTTCGCCTTCTCGGCGATCTTCGCGTATTGGTCGGCCAGCCCGTCCATCTTGTCGATGGCCTTCTTGGCGGACTCCTTGTCCTTGATGCTTTCGAGGAGTTCGCAGTAGTCCTCGGTGACGTCCACGGCGGTTTCGACAGCCGACTCGGCGGCGGCTTCCTGCCGGGCTTCCTTGGAGCAGGAGTTCAGCGCGGCGATGGAGGAGAGCCCGGCCAAGGCTGCAAACAAGGGTTTGATGGATGGTTTCATGGTCCGGCACCAACGGAGCGGCAGCCGCAACTGTCAAACGACGAAATCGCCCGCCCCTCCGGGGGGCAACGAATCCGGCACGGAACATGCACCTATCGCCGCTCGACTCCCCACGGGTCGGGCCTACAGATTCCTCCCGCTCCATGTCTCGCAGAACCAAGATCATCATCACCCTCGGCCCGGCCACGGAATCCGAAGAAACCATCGGCCAGCTTATCGATTTGGGAACCAACGTGTTCCGGCTCAACATGAGCCACGCGAAACACGATTGGGCGCGGGAAATGGCGCGGCGGGTGCGGCGGGCGGCGGCGGAACGGTCGCAGCACGTCGCGGTGCTCTTCGACCTTACCGGCCCTTCGATTCGCACCGGCGACCTGGAGAAGCCCTACGAGCTGAAGATCGGGGATCTGGTGGAATTCCGGAAGTCCGCTGCGGAGCCCTCCATTCCCCTTTCCACGACGGTCAA
>CBFGPU010000425.1:0-3710 GCA_965650715.1 uncultured Haloferula sp.
GCCCTTCCCTTGGAGGGAAACCAGATTGCCGTCGAGCACGTCGTCGAAGACGCTCGGGGTAGCCGCGGCCTCCTTGTCCTTGTCTTCGGCCGCGGCCGTCGGCTTGAAGTCGTCGAGGCGCTTCGCTTCTCCATCGGCAAGGTCCGATGCCTTCAGGGTAACCGTCTTTCCGGCGCGGGTCTTGAATTCGCCGACCTTTTCGCCCCCGGCTGCGGTGACCTTCACCAGTTCCAGTTCGGCGGTCTTGCCGGCCTTGTTCGTCCACTTCTCAAATCCGGCCAGAGAGACGCCGGACAGGAGGAGACTGAGTAGGATCGTCGTTTTCATAGCGCGCCCTTATACGCTCAGCGGTCGCATTCGCCCATTACGAAATCGAGAGATCCGAGCACCGCCGGGATGTCGGAAACCATGTGTCCGGGCAGCAGGATCGACAGCGGGGAAAGGTTGCAGAAGGAGGGGCTGCGGATCTTCAGGCGGTGGGGTACCCCACCACCCGTGGAGTGGATGTAGAAGCCTAGTTCACCCTTCGGATTCTCCGCACCGAAGTAAACCTCGCCCGGAGGCGCGTCGATTCCCTGCGTGGCGACGATGAAGTGGTGGATCAACTCCTCCATCGACATCAGCACGCGCTCCTTGTCCGGCAGCATGCTCTTGCTCTCGGCCAGGTTCACCGGGCCCGCGGGCATCGTGTCCAGCACTTGGCGGCAAATCTTGATCGACTGGCGGATCTCTTCCATCCGCACCTGGTAGCGGGCATAGCAGTCGCCTTCATCGGCGATCACCACGTCGAAATCGTATTTCTCGTAGCCCAGGTAGGGGCGATCCTTGCGCAGGTCGCGCGTCACCCCGGAGGCGCGCAGGTTCGGCCCGGTGAGACCCCAGGCGATTGCGGCTTCCTTCGAGATCACCCCGATATCGCACATCCGGTCCTGGTAGATCTTGTTCTTGTCCAACAACTTGGACACTTCCTCGATCGTCTCGGTACACTCGTCCAGGAACTTCCGCACCGCCTGCTCGAAGCCTGCCGGCATGTCCCGGAGCTGTCCGCCCACCCGGGTATAGGAAGTCGTGAAGCGCGCGCCCGTAAGCTGCTCGCACAGGTTGTAGATCTTCTCCCGCTCCGTGAATGTATACAAGAAAACCGTCATCGCCCCCACGTCCATCGCGCAAACCCCCACGCCTAGAAGGTGTGAGGAGATCCGCGCCAGCTCGCAGCACAGCACTCGCAGCGCCTGACCGCGCGGCGGCAGTTCCCAGCCCATCAGCTTTTCCACCGCACAGGCGTAGGCCACGTTGTTCGCCAGCGGGGCGAGATAATCCAGCCGGTCCGTGTAAGGCACGAACTGGTTGTAATGCATGTTCTCCGCGATCTTCTCATCGCCGCGGTGCAGGAAGCCCACATCCGGGTCCGCCTTGGTGATGATTTCGCCGTCCAGCTCGAGGATCAGGCGCAGCACCCCGTGTGTCGCGGGGTGGGAAGGGCCCATGTTCAGGACCATCTTTTCGCCCATCAGGTCCGTCGTCTCCTCATGGTATTCGGCGGCCTTCGCCGCGACGTCGGGGGCTTGATATTCGGTCGTGGAGGTGCTGCTCATGGAAATCCCGGCCCCGGAATCAGGCCCCAAGACCGCCCCTCGGGCAAGGCAGTTTGTGAAATTTTTCACAAAGTCCGGCGGGCCTCTTCGTGTCGCCGCGGTGGTCCTTCACTGAAGTCCGCCTCCGCGGTTGCGGGATCACGACATTTCCCGGATCGTCGTAATCTCCCGGCAGCCAATGCCGGGCAATCAATCCGGCGCGATGTTCGGTAGTGGCAGGATAAGATTCGATCCAGCGCTTTCAAGTGCGCCCGGCTTGTTTGAATAGGGGATGGCCGGGCGACGTCGCGAAATGGGATTGATAAAAAGCGCTTCTCCTTCACGAATCATCATCACCCGTCCCCTCCATCGCTGCCCGCCCCTCCGACATGAAGCATATTGCATCGTTTTTCCTCTGCCTTTTTCCCGCCTCCGGCGGAGATGTGACCCCGGCTTCTGTGATTACGGACGGTTGGGAGTGGAGCGTCTCCGTTGGCCCGGCCGTTCGCAATATCGGTGCGCTGAAGATCAATGCCGGCTCCCGCAGTGCCGGGATACTCCTTCCCTCGCTGGTAGGCAGCGGCTCCCTGGTGGCACCACCCATCGGTGAGACGGATGCCTATGCCGAGAGAATGTATGAGGACGGGTATGTCAGGCAGGATGCCGGGACCTCCGCCGACGGCTCCACTTGGTACTGGGGCTATGAGTCGGCGGGCCAGATCCAAGGGGACAGTCTCTTGTTTTCTGCGCGCGGCAGCGAGAGCGTCGTTCGCGGCGATGTCGCGAACCCGGGTCGCGGAGCCTACAGCCGGGATAGTCTGGCTGGCTTCTCCCCGCATCTGCAGTTGGATGTAAAAAGCCCTCATTCCATCGGTGGATTCCGGATCGGTTTCAGCGGTGGCTTCGACTTCACGAAAGTCGACCAGTCGCTGGTGTTCTCTGACTTCTCCGCCAGCCAGTTCCGCGATAACTTCCGCTTGGACTATACGGACATCTATGCGCTGGGCGGGGTGGTTCTTCCCGGGGCACCCTACTCGGGGTCGTTGGGCGGTCCCGGTCCGCTCATCGGAAACCTGCCGACGGATCGGATTGTCACGCCGGTGCTCTTGTCGACGGATTCGGCCTTCTTCGCAAACGAGGTATCGGCCTCGCTCGACATGGACGTTTCGAGCCTGACGCTCGGCCCGTCCCTCAGTCGTTCCTTGGGGGCGCTGGAGTTCGCCATGCAGGCAGGCGTCATTCTCAATGTTTACCGCTGGGATGCGCGGCAGACGGAGAAGCTTTCTGGGACCGCGGGCGGCACCACCGGCACGACGGCCGTTTGGGCCGACGGGGGTTCCGGGACGAAGTTCCGCCCGGGCGTCTACACCCAGGCCGATATCGCCTACGCTTTGAACGAGAACCTCTCGGTCGGCACCTTCGCGAGACTCGATGTCGCCCGGGAATTCCGCGTCCAAGCCGGGCCCACCATCTTCAAGGTCGACCCCACCGGTTTCAGCACCGGGTTTCAGATCCGCTATGCGCTGCCATGACCTCCACCCTTCTTCGCGCCCTTACTATCTCTCTCGAGATCCCATGAGTGTCCTGCAACGTGTCTTCCGCCGCATCGTCTGTGCGGTCTTCCTATGCCAAGCCGGCAACCATGCGGGTGCCGCCGTCTATACGGATGTTCAGGCCTTCCTCACCGACAATCCGGGACTGAACCTGATCGATTTCGAGGGCATCGCTGCTCCCGGGACCTTCCCCCTGCTTCCGCAGCCCCAGCAGGAAGTGCTTTTCACCGGTCGAAGCCAGTCGGATACCTTCACGCCGAATCTGATCACGGTGGTGGATTCGTCGCATCCTGACTCGTTGCTACCCTCGGACGCGATTCTCGTGAATTCGACAGAGGGCTACGCGATGAGAATCACCTTCGACCGGCTTTACGCGAAGGTCGGACTCCGGGTGAGGATAGGTGGCGGCGACCGTTCGGCCCGGGTGCGGGCCTATAGCAATGGCACTGTCGTCAGCGATCAAACCTTCCTGACCCCTGCGGCCTTCTCCTTCGTGGGATTCACGGAAGTCCTCGGGATCGACCTCATTGAAGTGACGTCCGTGGCGGAAACCCGGGGTAATGTCGTTTGGGTCGACGACGTC
>CBFGPU010000426.1:0-3695 GCA_965650715.1 uncultured Haloferula sp.
GGTGGCGAAGCTGTAGGAGTCGATCGTGACCGGAGCGGTGAAGTCGAAGTAGAGGTACTTCGCCTCCCCGCCGTTGTCGTTGATGCCGGTGAGCCATTTGGTGCCGAGCGCACCGTCGATGATCTTGAGCGCGCCTTCCGCGTCGGTGACCGGTCGCGAACCGCCGGTCACGGTGACGGGGATCATGTTCACCGCGGTGCCGTTCTGGCCCGCGGCGGGAGCGGGGTCTGCCTCCGGGTTGTTGGCGACCAGGTTGAGACGGGTGCCACCGTTGGAGAAGACGAACTCCGAGAGCTGGATGGTGGTCCCGTTGGCATACAGCTTCGCGGGCTCGAATCGATAGTTCTGGTAGGTGACCTGGCCTGAAGCACAGGCGGCCAGGAGGGCGTTCAGCGGCAGGAAGAATTGCAGGGTTCTCAGGTGCATGTTCATCGTTTGAGTTGGTCCGCCTCCCCTTTCCGGGGATCGGCGGGCACAAACGGTCCGCGGTTTGAAAAGGTTCATTGACGCTATCGTCACGGAACAACGGTTGATCGCGCGAAAGCCCGGAATGCACCCCGTAATGCTTTGCCTATCAGTGTGATGTAAGGTGGTGCGGAGGGCCTCTCCGTCCGCCTCACGCCCCTTCGGCGGCCGGCGGGTGAGGAAATCGTGACCTTCCCGGGCCCGCTCGGACCGACCGCGATTGGGCCTTGGCAAGGCCGCCCGCAATCGGGCATGGTTGCAGGACATGACCCCGCTCCTGAGGCAACTCGAAGGTCTGAACGTCCGTGTGGACGACGTGATCTACATGCCCAGCCTGGACGCTCCGGACGAGCGGCCGCATCCCTTCGTGTACTTCATCTCGATCAAGAACGAGTCGGGGGAGAAGGTGACGATCCGCGGCCGCAAGTGGATCGTCCGCGAGGACGACGGCGAGGTGATCGTGGTCGAAGGCGACGGGGTGGTGGGCCAGAGCCCGGTCCTCGGCCCGGGAGAGAATTTTTCCTACAACAGTCACCATGTTACCCGCGGCGACGGAAAAGCCGAGGGTGCCTTCTTCGGAGAAACCGAGGATGGAGAGTGGGTCTTCGCCCGCATCCCGGAATTCGAACTGAAGGTGCCGGGCTGGGTCTAGGGTCCGCAATTGCCGGACGCTCGTTCTTATGCCGCCGGCACGGGAGCGGTGATCGGCTGGCGGCCGCACTCGACCACCCCGTCGGCCGTCGCGAGGAAATGCATCGGGGCGTCGTGGGGATCGGTGGGAAGTTCCGGGTGAACTTGCTCGCGGAAGCAGACACCGACGCGGATCGCCTCGGGATCGGCCTGGGCGAGGGCGCGGTCGTAGAAACCCTTGCCGCGGCCGAGGCGCTTGCCGGTGCGGGTGAAGGCGATGCCGGGACAGAGGAAGAGATCGATTTCTTCCAGCGGGCAGACGGGTGAATCCGGCGTGGGTTCTGAGATGCCGAAGGGGCCGGTCACGATTTCCTTCAGGCCGGGGTCGGTGTGGTGGAACTCCATCTGCCCGTCGCCGGTGATGCGGGGCAGGACCCAGCGGAATTGTGGGAGATCCACCATGAGCGGCAGCAGCAGCGTTTCGCCGGGAAGAGCGAAGAAGCTGGCGATGATCTTCACCTCGCGATGGAGGAGCCATTCGCGCAGGACTTCCCGGATTTCCGCGGATTGGGCGATCTGGCAGTTCTCATCCGGCAGCGAGGCGCGCATCACCCGGCGCAGGGCGGGTTTCGAATCGTCACGGGGACTTGTCACTTGCAATGGCCGGGGTGGAACGGAAACCTATGCCCGATGATCCGCATTTGGCAAGCCGCCGCGGTTGCACTGGCGATTTCCGCCCTCCCGGCCGGGGCGCAGGAGGCTGCGGCCAAATTCCAGTGGGATCCGCCGAAAGTGGGTGCGGGGCTCTTCACGGATGCGCTCGGGATGCTTGACCGCGAAAGGGAGGAATACGCGGATCATCTGGCGGTTTACGCCTCGAACCGGGTGGCGAAGGCGAAGGCGAGCGCGGCCTCTCTGGCGGAGGCGCGTCGGCTGGTGGCGCTGTCCCTGAATCTTTCTTCGCGGAACAAGAGGGCACTGGTGCTGAGTTTCCAGCTTTCCCGGGGCGTGTTGCCGGAGGTGGCGGAGGGGGATTTCCAACCGGACGTGCTGGCCCGGCTGCTCTTTGAGCGCGGGCAGGAATTGAAGAAGCAGGCTGGCGCGGAGAACGTCTTGATGGCACGCGTTTTCACGGAACTGGCCGCGGAGATCGATCCGAAGAACGACGATGCTGTCTATGCGAGCGAGATCCAGCGGTTGGACTACGGCGGAGTGAATTGGGGGGCGCTGACGGATGTGAAGGTGCCGGTGAAGGAGGGGAAGAATGAGGGTGAGGCGCAGCCGTAGAGGCGGCAATCCTCCCATTCCGACGCTTGCCAGCGGCGATCCGATGCATAGGCTACGCGCTCTTTTCCCATGAAAATCTGGTTGGACGGCGAGTTGGTGGATGAATCCGAAGCGAAGATCTCCGTGTTCGATCACGGGTTGCTTTACGGCGACGGGGTCTTCGAGGGCATCCGCTTTTACAACCGGCGCGTCTTCCGTCTGGAGGAGCATATCCGCCGCCTGTTCGACTCCGCGCGGGCGATCGTGCTGGAGATCCCGTGGACCCAGGAGGAGGTCTGCAAGTTCGTGGTGGAGACCGTGGCCGCGAACGGACTGGACGACGGCTACATCCGCCTGGTGGTGACCCGCGGGTCGGGTGGCCTCGGCCTGAACCCGTATCTGTGCAAGCGGGCGAGCATGTTCATCATCGCCTCGACCATCAGCCTCTATCCGAAGGAGCACTACGAGAACGGCCTGGCCGTGATCACCTGTGCGACCCGCCGCCCCGCGCCCGCCGCGTTGATGCCTCAGGTGAAGTCGCTGAACTACCTGAACAACATCATGGCGAAGGTGGAGGCCATCCAGGCCGGCGCGTTGGAGGCCGTGATGCTCAACGAGCAGGGCTACGTGGCGGAATGCACGGGTGACAACATTTTCCTGATCCGCGACAGCGTGCTGCACACCCCGCAGGTGAGCGATGGCGCGCTGGACGGCATCACGCGCCGGGTGATCCTGGAACTGGCGGACCAACTCGGCGTGCCGGTGCTGGAGCGCCAGTTGACCCGTTACGATATCTATGTGGCGGACGAGTGCTTCCTCACGGGCACCGCCGCGGAGGTGATCCCGGTCGTGGAACTCGACCGCCGGAAGATCGGCGCGGGCACACCGGGACCGGTCACGAAGCGGTTCATCGATGCCTTCAAGGAATTGGCCGGGAGCACGGGCACGCCGATTGACTGAAAAAGGCTTCCTGCCGCGGAGATTTCATTTCGCATTCCGGCCGGGCACTCTTAGCTTGCGGTGTCAATGGACTGCGACATCTGCGGCAAGAAAGCAAAGGTGCACCTCACCCAACTGGTGGGCGGGCAAATCAAGAAAATCGCCCTTTGCGACGACTGCGCCAAGGAGAAGGGAGTGACCGATCCGACCGGCTTCGCGCTGGCGGAGATGCTGCTCGGAAAAACTCCCGGCAAGGTCGTGCCGACCGCGCCGGTGGTCGCCGGGAGCGGCCGGCGCTGCCCGTCGTGCGGATTCACGCTGGAGGACCTCCGGCGCATCCGCCGTTTCGGCTGCGCGGACTGCTACTCAACCTTCCGCGATGAGGTAAACCAGAT
>CBFGPU010000427.1:0-3688 GCA_965650715.1 uncultured Haloferula sp.
GGATGGGCTCGGCGAGTTGGGCGGCCTCAGCCTCGATCCTCTGCGCCTCGCGTTGCAGTTCGTGAGGCACCGCCAAGGCCGGGGGAACGGCGGGCGCTGCGGGTGGCTGGGGCGGACGGGGAACCGCCGGCACGCCGGTCGGGGGCGGGGCTTCCTGAGCCATCGCCACTCCGGAGAGAGCGGCGAGCAGGCACGATATCGTCGTGTGTGTTTTCATCGTTGGTATTCGGTGGATCGGTTCAATAGACGGGCATCGAAACGGGCATGACTTCCTCCCTTACCCGCCCTTCCTTCACCGGCTCGCCGCCGCCGGGGGATTCATAGTAGATCTCGTCGATCCAACGGGTGCGGACGAGCCGCAGCGGCATGTCGTTCTTCCCTTGGATCACGCCGAGATCGGTGACTTCCATGAGGTGCTGGAGACTTCCCAGCGGCTTGAGTTCCGCCTGCTCCTGTTCCAAGACCCGCGGCTCGGGAACGGCCGGTGGTGCATCCTGTGGAATGAGCGCGACGGCGAGGCCCGCCGCGGCTGCCAGCGGTGCTCCGAGGTAGAGAATGACCCTGCCCCGCGAAGACCGGGGCCGTGCCGCACGCAGCCGCCCCATCAGCGCCTCGTCGGGCACAGCGGGACCCAGCCTCGCGAGCAGGGCTTCGACTTCGTTTTCAGGTAGGTTCATGTCAGGCAGATATTGAGGGTGTGGCGCAGGGACTCGAGGGCCAGCCGGTAACGCGAGGCCGCCGTGCCTTGGGGGATATCAAGTGCCTCCGCCACCTGTGCGAAGGTCAGCCCGCCCCAGAATTTCAGGATCAGCACCTCCCGCTGCGCGTCAGGCAGGCGCTGGATCTCGCGTTCCATCAAGGCGGTCATCTCCCCGTCGTCCGGCGGTCCGGAAAACAGGTCCGGCGATTCGCTTTCCCTCTCCCGCGTTGCCCGCCGGTCGGTGCGGCGGGCGAGGTCGATCGCCCGGCGGTGGATGGTGGCGAAGACGAGCGCGTTATCGGGGCGCCCGCCCGCGCGCTTCCACGTCTCCACCAAGGCTTCCTGGAGGACATCCTCCGCATCCTGTCCGCAGCGGGTTTGCTGCCGGGCGAAGAGGAGGAAGCGCCCCGCATGTTCTGCGAGCCAGTTGTTCCAGTCCTGTTCCGTGTCGCGGGATGCCATGGGGGAGACGGGGTCTCATCCCAGACAGCGCCGCCTGCTGGCGGATTTATCACCGGATGGTGAAGAAAGGCTCCCCGATGGCTGAGGCGCAGGCGCTAGAGCCGGAGAGTCTCGTCCAGGAATCTCGTCAGCAATCCCATGCACACCCGCGCCAGGGCCGGATTGTAGCGCGCTCCCTCGTCGCGTAGGAAAGCGTGGGCGGCATTGAACTCGTGCCACTCGAAGTTCACGCCGGAGTCTTCAAGCGCGCGGTGAATCGACTCCCGCCCTTCCTGCGGAATATGCGGATCCTGGCGTCCCCACACGAACAGCAAGGAAGCTTTCATCCCTCCGATCCGCTTCAAGGTGTCGTCGGATTTCCCCTTCCCCAAGGTCGCCGAATGTACATCGGTCGGATAGAATGCCGCGACCGCCGAGATGCCCTCGTGGTATCCCGCGCGCAGTGCAAGGTGACCGCCAAGACAGACGCCGTAGCTCGCGAGCTTCCCGGTGCAGCCCTCGTGCGTGGCGAGCCACTTCACCAACACGTCCACGTCCTCATCGTAGGAAGCGAGTTCCTTGGTGTACTTCAGCTCGTTGCCGCGGTCCGATCCCGCTTGGTCGTAGGCCAGCACCGTCCCGAGCGGTTCGAACTCGTGGTACACCTCCGGCACCGCGACCAAATACCCCTCCCCCGCCAGGGCGGCCGCCATCCGGCGGATCGGGCCCGTCACTTGGAATATCTCCGAATAGAAGATCACGGCCGGAAACTTCCCCCCGCCGGTCGGCGTGAAGACGAGCACCCGCATCGGCCCCCGCGAGGTATCCAGATCCGCATACGACTCCGTCAAAGTGGACATGGCCGGATCCTAGCGAGCCGGTATGGCGAGAAGAGAAGAATCCGGCATGGAATCGCGTCATGGTCGCCCCATTGGGCGGACCCTACGTCTTTTCATAGGCCAGGGACTTGAACGAAAGGTGGCCCTCCCGTCGTTTTGCCACTGTCATCGGCAATGAAAACCGCGGCAATATACTAAACCGCGAACCCAAGCCGACGTAGATAGCATGCACTCGTCCTCCATCCGCCCGCTCCTGTTCGCCGCTGCTTCACTGGCAGTCACTTCCGATCTTCAAGCCGCCGCGAAAGTGATCAAAGGTCACGGCGCGACGGATCAGGGCTTCAAGCTCGATCCGGTCGCTCCCCCGGCCATCAATGATGCTGCGGCGAAGGCGACCTTCTCCCTGATCGACGGCGAAAAGGACCGGGGCAGCGCCGATCCCGGCGTGCTCGCGGACGGGAAACTTCCCACCGGCGAGGACGAACCGCGCTCGAACTTCTTCTTCCGGATGGGGACGGATGGAGGCCGGCTCGGTGTCGATCTCGGCGAGGTGATCGCGGTGAAGACGGTGGCCACCTATTCCTGGCACGGCGGCGGACGGGGCCCGCAGGTGTACAAGCTCTATGCGGCGGACGGGAAGCACAAGGACTTCAATGCGGCACCGAAGCGTGGCACCGATCCCGCGAGCGTCGGCTGGGATCTCGTGGCCGAAGTCGATACCCGTCCGAAGAACGGCAATGGCGGCGGCCAGCACGGGGCGGAGATCGGCAATGCCGGATCGAAGCCGCTGGGCGACTACCGCTATCTTCTCTTCGACGTGGACCGCACCTCCAAGAGCGATCCGCACGGCAACACCTTCTTCAGCGAAATCGACGTTATCAATGCCAAGGAGGCGGAGGTCGAGCGCATCAAGCCGGCGGAAAAGATCGTGAAGGAATACAAGTCGAAGGACGGGAAGTTCCGGTTCATCGTCAATAGCACCAAGGCTCCGGGACTTACCGAGTGGAGTGAGAAGGAACTCGTGCCGGTGATCCAGGAATGGTACCCGAAACTGGTCGAGATGATGCCGAGCCAAGGCTACCGCGCCCCGGATACCGTCATCTTCGAATACCTTCCCGGCATCAATGTCCCGGCCTACGCCGCGGGCAATCGTATCACTCTCAACGCCGGTTGGTTCCCCGGTGAATTGAACCGGGAGGCGAAGGGCTGCGTGGTCCATGAAATGGGTCACGTGGTCCAGAACTACTGGCGTGCCCGCCAGACCAACCGCAATCCGAAGGGCCCGCCGGGTTGGGTGACTGAAGGGATCTGCGACTACATCCGCTGGTTCCTCTTCGAACCGGAGAGCAAGGGTGCCGGCCTCCGTCCCGGCAGCGAGGGCCGGGTGAATTACAGCGACAGCTACCGCACCACCGGCAACTTCCTGGACTGGGTGGCCACCGAAAGGGACAAGGAAATCCTCAAGAAGCTGAACGCCGTCGCCCGCGAAGGTGAATATGAGGAGAAGCTGTGGAAGGAATGGACAGGCAAGACCCTCGAGGAGCTGAACACCGAGTGGAAGGAGGCGATCAAGAAGGGCAAGCGGGAGCAGTGAGGGCCTACCGCGTCACGAGATATTCCTATAACCGTAGTAGACGGATCCTGCCTCGATTCCAGGGGAATCAAGGCAAGGCCATTCACACTTCGCCGTTGAAGTACACCTTGATGA
>CBFGPU010000428.1:0-3682 GCA_965650715.1 uncultured Haloferula sp.
CGGTGAACGCGGGATGCTCTGCGGAATCGCCTTCGCCGCCGGATGGTCGTCGCCCTTGGTGAATGCCGTCTCGCCCTTGAGTTGCACGAAGAACTGCCCGCCGTAATCGTCCGGTGAGAACAGCACGCCGTTTTCCCCGATGATGAGGCAACCGCTGTCCGGCAGCTTGCCGTTCATCGCCACCACATCCTTCACGATGTTCGGATAGGGCCGCAGCGGCTTGAACTCCGCATTCGGCGCACCGTCGTACCACCAGAACTTCAACGGCGGCAGGCCCTCGCGCGCGGGGACCTCGAAACGAATGCGGGAGGTGAGGGGATAGCTCTCGCCGTAGATCCGCGAAGCCATCTCGCACTCCACCACCGTGGGATAACCGAGCTTCAGTGCGCGGAAAGGCATGTTCACCGTGTGGCAGGCCATGTCGCCCAGCGCGCCCGTGCCGAATTCCGTCCAGCCGCGCCACTTGAAGTCGTGGTACGCGCCATCGACATATGGCCGCTCCGCCGCGGGCCCGAGCCACAGGTCCCAGTTCAAATGATCCGGCACCGGGTTCGATCCCTTCGGCCGATCCATCCCCTGCGGCCACACCGGGCGGTTGCTCCACACGTGCAGCTCCAGCGGCTTGCCGATCACGCCGCCCTGGATCACCTCCACCGCGCGGCGCAGGCCATCGTGCGCGCTGCCCTGGTTGCCCATCTGCGTCGCCAGCTTCTTCTCCGCCGCGATCCGCTTCAGCTCGCGCGCCTCGAAGACCGTCTGCGTCAGCGGCTTCTGGCAATAGATATGCTTGCCCATCCCCATCGCCAGCATCGCCGCGCTGCCGTGCATGTGGTCGGGTCCCGAGATCGTCACCGCATCCACCGTCGATCCCAGTTCCTCCAGCATCACGCGGTAGTCCGCATACTTCTTTGCATCCGGATACTGCGCGGCCTTCTTGTCGAGGAAGCGCCGGTCCACATCGCAGAGCCCCACGATCACCCCGCCGCACTTCGCCGCATCGTTC
The DNA here is from genome assembly GCA_965650715.1 of uncultured Haloferula sp. Classification (GTDB taxonomy): domain Bacteria; phylum Verrucomicrobiota; class Verrucomicrobiia; order Verrucomicrobiales; family Akkermansiaceae; genus Haloferula. Next base: position 1,004 of record CBFGPU010000428.1, read on the forward strand.
ACATCGCTATCGCCCTTCCCGCCCGTGCCGATGCACGCGACGTTGATCTTACTGTTCAGGTTTTGCCCGCGCACGATCGCCGGGAAACCGAGAATACTACCGGTCGCGAGAGCGGTGCGTTGCAGGAATTGACGGCGATGGAGAGAAGGCATGGCAGTGGGTTCGTGATGGGTTTCCAATCGGGTTCGCAGCGAACTTCCATTTCAAGAAAGCGCACCGGTTTCGCGGATACCGCCAAGCCCCCGGAGGTCTTTCGTTCGAGTTTCGCCAGGCCCCCGCCGTTCCGTGCTCCCCCGGGTCTTCCTCCTTGCTCCCTGCGCCTTGCTCCTCGCTACTTGCCCCGTGCACGAGCCCTTCCTCGAAATCCGCAACGCTACCGTCTGGCGCGGCGATACCCCGGCCCTGCGGAACTTCTCCCTCACCCTCCGCCACGGCGAAAGCGTCGCGATCCTCGGCCCGAACGGCGCAGGTAAAAGCACCCTGCTGAAAGTCCTCACCGGCGAAGTCCGCCCGGAGGCAAATCCGGACACCGTCTGCCGGCTCTTCGGCGAGGACCTCTGGTCGCTCGAAGAACTCCGCCACCGCATCGGCGTCGTCATGCCGGAAGATGTCGCCCGCTTCCATCCCGAGGAAACGGCCCGCGATGTCGTGCTCTCCTCGCTCCGGGGTGCCTTCGGCCGCACCCGCGAGATGCGCTTCAGTCGGGCGGAGAAGTCCGCCGCGGACCAAGCCATCGCCCGGCTCGACATCTTGCATCTTGCGGAGCGCGACTTCGGCACGCTCTCCTCCGGCGAGCGCCGACGCTTCCTCATTGCCCGCGCCTTGGTTCATGACCCGCCGGTGCTGGTGCTCGACGAGCCTTCCACCGCCCTCGATTTCGCCGCTTCGCTCGGCCTCGTCGCCGCGCTGCGCGAACTCGCCGCCGCGGGGCACACTCTTGTGCTGGTCACCCACCACCCGGGCGAGATCCCGCCGGAAATCGACCGCGCCATCCTTCTCGACCGCGGTGCCATCATCGCCGATGGACCCAAGCGCAAGGTCCTCGCCTCGCCCCTGATCAGCAGGGTTTTCGGGCTCCCTCTCGCGGTCTCGTGGAGTGGCGGCTGGTGCGGGGTGAAGCCCGCTTCATGAATGGCCAGCATATGAATGCACATGCTACCCATTGCGGTTTAGCGGTTTTGTGCATCTTTTCTCCTTTTTTAAGCTGGAGCCGTGCTGCCAGTCGCTTAGCAAGGCATTCGTGAAAAGGACATCTATCTTGGGCCTCATGGCCTCCCTCCTCATCCCCGCGCTCCACGCCGCGGATACCCGCATCTGGACTTCCCGAAAGGGCAGCACCATCGAAGCGGAGCTCCTGCGGTTCGACGAGACGACAGCCATCCTTCTTGCCGCCGGCAACAAACAGATCCCCCTGCCCATGGCGGATCTGAGCATCGCCGACCGCCAATGGTTGGTGGAAAACTCCGGTGCCGATCCGAAGATCCTCGTTGCGGGGGAAGTCGGCGAGCCGGAGAAGCAGGTCAAAATCGATTCCTCCACCTTCAAGAAGCTGAAGGAGAAGAACCTCCTCTTCGGCACGGAGAGCGAGAGCGACTACGATCTCCTGGAGACCGAGCATTTCCTCATCGCCAGCGCCGGTGACGTGCGCGCGCCTGCCATGGCGGAAACCGCCGAGCGCATGTGGCACGGCATGGCCTTCCAGCATATGAATTTCCGCCGCGACTGGGCCGACAAGAAGATGCTCATCTTCGTGATCGAGAAGCCCGCGGTCTATGCCGCCCTCGGCAAATGGTATATCGCCTACCTCAAGGAAAAGGGTGAAGGCGAGGTCGCGGGCAAGGTTTCCGCAAGTTGGGACCGCGTCTCCGGCACCTCGATCAACCTGCCGGAAGAAATGGCGGAGAAGCACAACGTCTTCCCGGACGCCCGCGTCTTCCAGGTGAAGGATGGCAGTCTTTTCAAGCGGCCCATGGGTTCCTTCATGGTCCACTGCATGGCCAATACCCTGCTGGACCGCCAGATGGGAAATATCAGCTCCTACGGTGTCGAGGGCTTGTTCGCCGTGACCACCGGCCACTCCTACTACAAGGAAATCTCCCTCACCGGAAAGAGCGAGACGCAAATGATCTCCGTGGAAGGTTCCGATAACGACCTCATCAAGGAAAAGAAAGGCTTCGACGAAGGTGCTTCCTGGGCGCGTACCCTGCGCTCGCTGGTGAAGAAGGGCGATATCAAGTGCGAGGTCGCCCCCATGTTCGGTTGGAAACTCGATACCCTGAAGCCGGAGCAACTCGCGCTCATGTACTCCTTTTCGGCCTACATGGAGAGCACCCCGGCGCGTCTCGCCTGCTTCGCCGCGATGGTCCGCCGGATCGAGTCGTCCAAACAAATCCCTGTCCCGGAAGAGATCGCCAAGATCTTCGGGTTCGAAACCGTCGCGGCCCTCGAGGCCGATTGGAAACTCTTCATCACCGAAGGAAAATTCAAGTGATCCCCGCCATGAAACCGTCACGCGCCCTTTCCGCAGCACTGCTGCTCGCTCTCTCCGGCCTCGCTCCGGCCCAGGAGGCTTCCGATGTCGAATACCGCGACTTCGCCGGTCCCGGCGGCAAGCCGATCCAGGCGGTTGTCGTCGATAAGACCGAAACCGATGTCATTCTTCTTCTGAAGACCGGAAAG
>CBFGPU010000429.1:0-3663 GCA_965650715.1 uncultured Haloferula sp.
TGCCTCGATGCTCCGGCCCTTGCGCGAGTCCGTGATCGAACGGGCCCAGCGAATGTCGGCCGCGTCGCACCGCGGGATCGACCTCTTCGATTGGATCGGCGAGCGGGCGGGCATCGGTCGCGAACGGGCGGCACGGGCGATGACCCACGAGCGTCCGGCTGATGCGACTTCCTTCACCCGCGTGATCGCCGATTTGCAGAAGATCCACCTATCCCTCTCATGACAGAAGAAGCAGCGATGTATCAATCCACGCCGCAGCCGCCGGATGCTTCCGCGCTGGTGGCCCGGCTCCGGGCGCAAGTCGAGCATGCGGTGCTGGGCCAGCGCGAGGTGGTCAGCCAGGTGCTCGCGGGCTTGCTTGCGGGCGGCCACGTGCTGCTGGAAGGCAAGCCGGGCTTGGGCAAGACGCAGCTCGTGCTCGGTCTTGCGAAGGCCTTCGGCGGCATCTTCGGACGCATCCAGTTCACGCCGGACCTCATGCCGTCGGACGTGACGGGCTTCCGCCTCTTCGACATGAAGAGCCAGACCTTCCAACTCCGTCGCGGGCCGGTCTTCTGCAATCTTCTGCTCGCGGACGAAATCAACCGCGCCCCGGCTAAGACCCAGGCGGCGCTGCTCGAAGTGATGCAGGAGCGGCAGGTCACGATCGATGGCGAGACCCTTCGGCTCTCGCCGCCCTTCATGACGCTGGCGACGCAGAACCCGGTGGAACACGAGGGCACCTACCCCTTGCCGGAAGCCCAGCTCGACCGCTTCCTGATGAAAATCCTGATCGACTATCCGGATCGGGCGGCCGAATCGGAGATCGTCGCCCGTGCCGGCTCGGAAGTTCCCGGGGATAACGCCACGAACGAATTGCAAGTGGTGGCATCTCCGGAGGATGTCGTGCGCGCCCAAGCCGCGACTGCGGCTGTGCAGGTCGTGAGAGAGGTGGTGGACTATGCGGTGGCGATCGTCCAAGCGACGCGCGAGGCCAAGACGGTCTGGCTCGGTGCCGGAACCCGCGGTGCCATCGCGCTGGTGAGGATCGGCAAGGCGATCGCGCTGATGCACGGCCGTCACTACGTCATCCCGGACGACATCAAGGCGGCCTCGCTGCCGGTACTTCGTCACCGAGTCCAGCTTGCACCGGAAGTGGCGATGGGCGGGCAATCGATGGACGAGGTGCTGAAGATCATCGTCGAATCCGTGCCGGCACCGCGGCAGTGAGCGGACGATCGACCCGAACGAAATGAGTCCTACCGGCAGAACCCTGTGGATCGTGGTGGCATGGGCCCTCTTCGGGCTCGCGGCCTCGGTCTGGCGCGAGTTGTTGTCGGCGTGGTGGATCGGTGGAGCGGTCGTCGCGGGTGTGGCGCTATTCGATGCGCTGACGCTTGCCGCGATGGCGAAGGTGGAGATCACGCGCCGCTTGCCGGGAAGATTCGCCGTGGGTGAGGCGGGCGATGTCAGGCTGGAGATCCGCAATCCCGGGCGCATCCCCGCCACGGTGGAAATCTTCGATGGCATTCCCGCCGGTGCGGAGGCGGAAACGATGCCTTGGAAGGGGACCATCGCGCCGGCCCGGAAAGCGCGGGTGACCTATGGCGTGAGAATCATCGAGCGCGGGATGGCGACGTTCGGGCAGGTGCACGTGCGGCGGGCTTCCGGGCTCGGACTTTGGCTGCGCTACTATCTCACGGGTGAGGCGGAAGAGGTGAAGGTGTATCCGGACTACGAGCCGGTCTTGCGGTTCGCTTTGTTGGCGATGCAGCAGCGGCAGGAGCAGATGGGGATCGTGCGGCGCTCCCTTGCCGGAAGCAGCCGGGACTTCCACCAGCTCCGCGAGTACCGCGAGGGTGATCCGCTTTCGCAGATCGATTGGAAGGCCACCTCGCGCCGGGCGATACTGATCAGCCGCGAGTTCCAGGAACAGAGGAACCAGAACATCATCTTCCTGACCGACACCGGCCGCCGCATGCGCGCGATGGATGGCGAGTTGCCGCAGTTCGATCACTGCCTGAACGCGATGCTGCTTGTCGCCTACGTGGCACTCCGGCAAGGCGACCAGGTCGGCGTGCAGGCCTTCGGCGGCACGAACCGCTGGCTGCCGCCGGTGAAAGGCTCGCACTCGATGTCGGTGTTGCTCAACCACCTCTTCGACTACCGCACCACACCGGAGCCGAGCGACTTCTCCGCGGCTGCGGAGCGATTGATCGCACGGCAGAAGCGGAGGGCGCTGGTGGTTGTGATGACGAACCTGCGCGGGGAGGATGCCTCGGAGCTTGTCCCGGCCCTGCGGACTCTTCGCTCGAAGCATCTGGTCATGCTCGCCAGTCTCCGCGAGCGCTCCGTGGAGGATGCGCGGAAGAGGCCGATCGAGGAGTTCGGCGATGCGCTACGCTTTGCCGCGGCCGAACGTTACGATGCGGAGCGCGCCGAGGTCCTCGCCACCTTGCACGGCTTCGGCATTCTCACCTTGGATGTCCCGGCGCAGGAGTTTCCCGTGGCCTTGGCCAACCGTTATCTGGACATCAAGGCGGCGGGCCGCTTGTGAATGAAAAAGGCGGGAGTAATCCCGCCTTTCACGTTTCAGAAGCCGATTGGTCGCGCCTTAATGCGCGTAAGGATGGTGGTCGCGGGTCTCCGCCTCAGCGATCGACCAGACCAAAGTGATCATCCACAGGAAGAAGCTGAAGCCCCAGAGAAGGTAGAGGGTCACGGCGTGGTTCTCGATGAGGAGCCAGTAGAAGCCACCGGTGAAGCCGAGCAGCAGGTTCATCACCGTGACGGCACCCGAGCGGCGGACCCGGTAGTTGAGCGCGATGATCGCCGGCAGGAAATAGACCACCAAGGCGGCGAGCGCGATCACCGAGTCGCTCGCCCAGCGGACGAACGCGGGCTTCGAGGCGTCGATCGCTTCCTTGCCCAGGGCTGCGAAAATGGCGGTTGTGGCGACCACGATCACGACCAGCCCGATCAAGGTCCATCCCCACTTCGGAATGGCGTGGGTCTCGGCAAGCGACTTCCGCCGCCTGCGCGCTTGTTCCCCTTCATAGGCTTCCTTCGGCAGGGGAGCCGGCTTGTTCTCCATGAACTTCTCGCGGAGGCTTTCAACGCTTTCCATTCACCGAAACTAGGCGAGGAATTTCCCGGGATCAAGGGGAGAGAATCGCTTGGCTTGCAGGATATTCCACAGTGCCGGTGAAATGCCGGCAGGCCGTTGCGGCACCGATCCGAATCATGGGAAATGGATGCCCTGGATGACCGCGGGATTGGACTAGACCCCGGATAACAAGCAACCATAGTGACGCGCCTGCCGGGCTTCCCGAGGAAGCCCCATCACATGCCACCGTGGCGGAATCGGTAGACGCCGCGGACTTAAAATCCGTTGCAGGGCAACCTGCGTGCCGGTTCGAGTCCGGCCGGTGGCACGGATGAATGGCGGATCCAGCTTGATCTCATAATCGCCGAAGGGGCGGCGCTGCGAAGTCTGCAAGATGTTCAGTTTGTCCGGCAATATTTTCAGGATTTACTGATTGTTAATGATCGGATGTATTTTGAGCGCGGCTCTTTGATGTTGATATCCAGCGACATATGAACTCCAGCCGGGATTGGCATGGCCCTTGCCTATGGAATGTCCGCTAGGGGGGGAACTCGTAACGACTCCAGCTTCTGCCTCCC
>CBFGPU010000430.1:0-3657 GCA_965650715.1 uncultured Haloferula sp.
CTCGAACTGCCCGATGGAGGCCACGGCCTCAACGGTTACAAGGGACCGTCATGGGATGCCTGGCAGGCCGCCTCTCTCAAGTGGCTGGTGGAACGAGGAATGCTCGAAGCCAAGTAGGCGGTAGATTGCGATTGAGGCCGGCCCTCCGCCGCGCTACCCCAGAGTCATGGCAAGCGGCTTCAAGGAGTGGCAGGTGGTGTGCGACGCGCTGGCGAGCGGCCGGCAATCGATCATCCTGCGGAAGGGCGGCATCCACGAGGGCCGCGCGGGATTCTCCTTCGCGGAGGAGTCCTTCTTCCTGTTCCCGACCCGCTTCCACAACCAGGACCAGTTCGTGCGCGAGGGCACGGTGACGGCGCAGCCCGAGTGGACGATCGGCGAAACGGTCAGCATCACCCATTACTGCGAGGCCTTGTGGGCGAAAACCCTGACCGACTGGGACAAGGTCGCCGCCCTCGAGCCCTTTCACATCTGGACGGAGGAGACGATCCGCCAGCGCTTCGATTGGGAAGGGAAGGGGATGGCCAGCGGCAGCATCCACGTCGCGCTCGTCCGGGTGGAGGCTTTGGCAAAGCCCTGGGAGTTTCCCTACGAAGCGAAGTACGGCGGCTGTCGTAGCTGGGTAACGCTCCCCGAACCGCCGCCAGGAACCCGCGCCGGAGCGGTACCGGTGACTGGCGATGACGAGTTCTCGACGCTCTTCGCGAAGCTGGAGGAACTGTTGGAAGAGGGCTAAGCCGCCTTATAGTCCCAAGGTGCTGTCGGCCTCCGTCCTCACCTTTTGATAGAGCGTGGCATCGTCCCTCAGGCTCTTCCCGTAGGAAGGAACCATTTCCTCCAGCTTTGCCTTCCACCCGGGCAAACGTTTGGAGAAGCACTTGCCGATGATTTCAAGCATCACGTCCACCGCCGTGGAGGCACCGGGAGATGCCCCGAGGAGCGCGGCGATCGACCCATCGGCCGCAGCGACGATCTCGGTGCCGAACTGGAGCACGCCGCCCTTGTTTTCGTCCTGCTTGATGATTTGCACGCGCTGGCCCGCGGTGAGCAAACGCCAGTCGTCAAGCTCCGCCGCGGGGAAGAACTCTTTCAGTGCATCGAGCCGGTCCTCCGGGCTCTGCATGACTTGCTCGATCAGGTAGCGGGTGAGGTCGAGGTTGTCCTTACCCACGGCAAGCATCGGCACGATGTTCGAGAGACGCACCGAGCCGGGAAGGTCGAAGAGCGATCCCGACTTCAGGAACTTCGGCGAGAAGCCTGCGAAGGGCCCGAAGAGCAGCGTGTTCTTGCCGTCGATCACCCGCGTGTCGAGGTGGGGCACGGACATCGGTGGCGCGCCGACTGCAGCCTTACCGTAAACCTTCGCATGATGGCGTCCGACCAGCGCCGGATTGTCGCAGACGAGGAACTGGCCGCTCACCGGGAAGCCGCCGAAGCCCTTGCCTTCCGGGATTTTCGATTTCTGCAACAAAGGGAGGGAGGCCCCGCCGGCACCGACGAAGACGAAGGGCGCGGTGATCGTCCGATTGATGTCCTTCTCCAGGTTGCGGACGGTCAACTCCCAGCGACCGTCGCGCTTCCGCCTGATGTCTCGCACCGGGTGATGGGTCGCGATCTTCACCACATCGCGCGAGGCTAGGTAATCGACCAGACGCTGGGTCAGCGCGCCGAAGTTCACGTCGGTTCCGCCCTCGGCCCGCGTCGCGGCGAGAGGCTCGTCGCCACGACGGCCGTCCAGAAGCAGGGGGGCCCACTTCGCGATTGTCGCGGGGTCCTCGCTGTATTCCATCTCCGCGAAGAAATGGTGGCCGGTCATGGTCTCGTGACGCCGGCGCAGGAAGGCCTGATCCGCCGCGCCGTGGACGAAGCTCATGTGCGGCACCGCCGTGATGAATTCCTGTGCCTCCGGCAGCAATCCCCGCTCGACCAACCAAGCCCAGAATTGCTTGGAGACTTCGAAGGCTTCGTTGATCTCGAGCGCCTTCGAGATGTCCACCGACCCGTCGGCATTCTCCTTCGTGTAATTCAGCTCGCACAGTGCGGCATGGCCGGTACCGGCGTTGTTCCAAGGATTCGAGCTTTCCTTCGCGACCTCCGCGAGCGCCTCGACGATCTGGATTTTGAGGGTCGGGTCGAGTTCGTGGAGCAGCACGCCGAGGGTGGCGCTCATGATGCCGCCGCCGATCAGAACGACATCGGGCTCGGCGAAAGTGTCTACGCGTTTCATGGGGTTCCGGACGCCCGCGATAACGATACCCGCGAACGCTTGCAACCCCCGCCACGCGCCGCGGGCCGCCATTTTATGGCAATCGTTCGCCAATCCCATTCGCGGGATTCATGCGGACAAAAAAGGGGGCGCGACCTCGCGGCCGCACCCCGGTCGAAAAGGTCCGATTACTTGCCCCAGCGCTCGAGCAGGGTCTTCGCCATGTCGCTCGGCGTCTCCGAGACGGCGATGCCGCACTCGGCGAGGATGCGCTTCTTGGCCTGAGCGGTGTCTTCCTCCCCGCCGACAATCGCACCGGCGTGGCCCATGCGGCGTCCCGGAGGCGCGGTGGCCCCAGCGATGAATCCGGCGATCGGCTTCTTGCAGTTCTCCTTCGCCCAACGGGCGGCTTCGACTTCCGCGGTGCCGCCGATTTCACCGATCAGGATGATGGCTTCCGTCTCCGGATCTTCGTTGAACATCTTCAGCACGTCGAGGTGGCTGGTGCCGTTGATCGGGTCTCCGCCGATGCCGACGCAGGTGCTCTGGCCGTAGCCGAGCTGGGTGAGCTGGAAAACGGCCTCGTAGGTCAGGGTACCCGAGCGCGAGACCACGCCGACGTTGCCGCGCTTGTGGATGTAGCCGGGAGCGATGCCGATGCGGCAGCCGCCGTGGGACTTCTCACCGTGGCCGGGAGTTACGATACCCGGGCAGTTCGGCCCGATGAGGCGGGACTTGGAGCCCTTGATGGCTTCCTTCACCCGCATCATGTCCATCACGGGAATGCCTTCGGTGATCGCCACCACCAACTCCACGCCGGCATCGAATGCTTCCAGGATCGCGTCCGCGGCGAAGGGCGGCGGCACGAAGATGGCGGAAGCGGTGGCACCGGTCGATTCCACGGCCTGTGCGACCGTGTCGAAGATCGGCACGAAGTCCGCGAAGGTCTGGCCGCCCTTGCCGGGGGTCACGCCGGCCACCAGCTTGGTGCCGTAGTCGAGGGAGAGGGAGGCGTGGCGGGCACCGAAGCTGCCGGTGATGCCCTGCACGAGGAGCTTGGTGTTTTCGTCAACGAGGATGGCCATGGCGGAACTGTGGGAAAGGATCTGGAGTCAATGCGAACACTCGGGGTGGTTCGGCTTTTTCTGGTGGATGGCCACGGTATTGCCGTCCGGATCGGCGATCAGGGCCATGCGACAAATGGGATAGTCCTGGATAGGCAGCACGATGGTGACGCCGGCATCTTCCAGCGTTTTGACTGCGGCATCCAGATCTTCAACTTCGAAGCAAAGGCCGCCCCCGTTCGGGTTCGGCTGCCATTGTTCGTTGGCCTGCGCGATCGCCAGCGTGTGTCCGCCGGGAATATCGAATTCGACCCAGCCGACCTTGCCTTCGTGCTCGAAGACCGTGCCTTCCTTCAGGCCGAGGGTCTCACCGTAGAATTTGCGTGT
>CBFGPU010000431.1:0-3651 GCA_965650715.1 uncultured Haloferula sp.
AGCTCCAACTGCAGCTTTCCGGGGATGCGGGCGTCCAGCGCGTCGATTTCCGCAAGATCCACGTCGGCGCTGTCGATGGCCAGTAGGCCGTCGAAATAGACGTCCAGATCACCCGGCAGGTAGGCCACGCGCACCACGTGCGGCGGACCTGCCGCCGAATTGTCCGTCAGGTCCCCCGCCAATGTGCCGGGGAAGCTGATTCCCATTTCGGCGAGGTTCGCGGTGGCCACCACGTTGGTTCCTTCGCGCACTTGCACGACCGCGGCTCCGGGGTCGCCGGGATTCTGGTAGGAATCGAGTTTTATGTTCAGCGCCCGGGCATCCAAGCCGTTCTCCTGATCGATGGTCGGGGATGCCACGGTGCCTTCCGGACGGTTGTGGATCACGAAGGCCATGCCGTCCGCCCCGGAGGTCGCGCCGGTCGTGGTGAACTGGAATGCGAAGGTCGTCTCGAAGCCGGCCGACAAGAGCTGGCGCTTGCGGAACCACGCGGTGCCAGAGCGACCGCCTTGGTCCGGCGTCAGGCGCAGCCGGTCGTGCGGACCGGGCAGCGGCCGCGTTGCGTCGGTGAGCACGCTCGCGTCCCCGATGAAGGCCAGTTCCTCGCCCGCATCGTCGAAGTCCTCGTAGTCGATGCTGGTGATCGCGGGCACGATCACCGTCACCGGGATGGATTGGCTGGTGGTCTTCCCGCCCTGGCCCGTGGCGACGAAGGTGTAGGTCGTGTCCACCGTCGGCGTCACCGTGGTGTTGCCGCTGGTAGAAGCCAAGGCCACCGGGCCCGAGCCATCATCGAGCGTCACGCCGGTTGCGCCCTCGCTGGTCCAGGTCAGCGCGAGCGGCTCCCCGCTCACCACCTTGATATCGCCCTGCACCGCGAGCGTGGGCGCGAGCATGGCCCCGGGCAGGAAGATGTCCGAGGTGTAGGCCTGCCGGGTCAAGGTCATCGGATAGTCGAAGGTGGTCATGTTCTCGATCAGGGTCCACGAGGTCCCGTCGTTGCTGCCTTCCAGGATCCACCGCACCGGATCCCGCTCGACCGCGTCACCGCCGGTCGCGAATCCATAGGCGTCGAATGTCACGGGCTCGCCGTAATCGAGCACCAGGGAACTCTTGTTAAAGTCGAGCCACTTGGTCGTCGGTTGTCCGTCGGTTGCCTTGTCAGGCTCCTGTCCGGCCGGGTTGTTGCCGCCGGGATTCGTGGCGATTGCTCCCGTGAGAATGAGTCCCTCGTTCACCAGTTGGAATTCGCCGAGTTGGATGCTGTTGGCCGCCGCATTGTCGCGCAGCTTGCGCGGGGTGAAGCGGACGTATTGGTAGGTCGAGCTTCCTCCGGGCACCGAGCGCACCGTGATCGATGTCGAGACCGGGCCACCGGCACTGCTGCCCGAGAGGGTATAGACCGTCTCCGCATTGGCGGGTGGATCCACGATCTCCACTCCGGATTCCGCCACGGCACCGAGGCCCGGCGTGATCGCGGGCGAAGTCACCCGCTCGGTGTACCAGCTCAGGTCCACCGATCCGCCGTTCAGGATGACCGCCTCGGTCGAGGCCAGGGTTGCGATCGCCTTTGCCTCCACCGGCGCGATGTCGGAGAAGCGGATCTCCGCGAGCCCCGCCACGATCCCGCCGTAGTCGCTCACCAGCGTGAACCGGACATCCGTCACACCGGTGATAGTGCTGCCGAGATCGAGGACGTCCGGTCGCTCCGCCGAGGTGCCGCCCGCTTGCTGCAGCGTGAAGTTGCCGAGGCTCTGGTAGTTCGCCCCGTTGTCGGTGGAGTAGAGGATCTGTGTCTCCTGGATGCCCCGGTCGGTCAACCCGCTCTGGTTATGGTTCCAGTAGTAGATCGTCTGCAGGGCCGAGGGGGCGGTGAAGGTCCAGGTCAGCGTCATGCCCGCCGCCTCCTCGATCTGCGAATGCCACATCGTGCCGGCGCTGCCGTTGTTGTCGTGGGTGGCGATGCCGAGTTCCGCTTCGGTGGTCATCGCACCGGTCATGCCGCTCCCGTTGATCGTGTTGGTCAGGGGAAGGCCGTTCCAGTTCGAGGATGCCGCAGCGCCGGATACGGGGATGATTGCCGCATCGAGGGGGGTGCAAGGGGTCAGGGTCGCGAGACCCGCCATGCTGAGGATCGGGACAAGTTTCATTGGGTTCTTCATTGGGGAGCCGCCGTTTCGATCCATGCACCGGAGGTCGGGCCGGTAGGATCGGTAAAACAGGGGACTTTATTTGTTTGAACATTTGGACTGATGCGGTCAACCCAATTCCCGCGCATCGGCGGTTCGTCAGCCCGCGTTCCCCGCGGGCTCGGTATCCTATCCGCAGGATTTCATCCGCGATTCCGCTGGATGTTGATCGAGTAGGTGAAGCGGTCGCCGCGGTAGTAGTTCAAATTGAACTCCAGTCTCCGTCCGCCGGCATCCTCGGCTACGCGGCGGCGTTCCAGAACAGGCAGACCGGCGGCGCAGTCGAGGCGCAAGGCGAGGTCCGCGTCCGCAAGCCCGGCGCGGATTTCTTCCCGCGAGATCTCCGCAACCAGCGAGCTTTTCCGGTGGATCAGATCGTAGAGCGGGGTCGTCGAGAAGTCATCGCCGACTTCAAGGCCGGTCCGGGGATGGAACCACGAGATCGAATAGACCGCGGGGATGTCGTCGTAGCCGCGGACGCGTGCCATGCGTAGCAAGCGCTCGCCCTTCTTGCGGCGCTCGATTCCCAGGCTCAGGAAGACTTCCTCGTCCGCGGCCGCCATGCCGACCTCGATGGAGAAGGTTTGCACGCGGATGCCCTTTTGAAGCATCTCGCCGGTGAAGCTGGCCCAGTCCGCGAGCTTCGTGGAGATCGATTGCTTCAGCACGCGGGTGCCCACCCCGGCCTTTCGCTCGAGCAGCCCTTCCTGAACCAGGCGGGAGATGGCCGCGCGCACCGTATTGCGGCTGATGCCGAGTTCGGCCGCCATCCGGGCCTCGGGCGGAAGCAGCTTGCCTTTCTGGTGGGAGGGATCGGAAATCAGCTTCCGCAGCAGTCCCTCCACCTGGGCGTGAAGCGGGGCGGGGTCCTTGTTATCGATCGAGAGTGGCATCGGCTTGCCTATTCCTTGCCCGGAAACCGTACGATGAAAAAGCAAATGTGCGCTGTGGGTCAAATTTGTATGAACATTGATTTGAAGGAGGGCGGCGGTCGAGGTTGCCTGATGCGGGGAGAGTTGGGTGGAGAGGAGCGGGCTGCGATCCCTCCGGGGATCGATGTTCGCGCGGCCTTGTTTCCGGGGGTGGTCGCTTCGCTCGACCCCCGGCTACCGTGCTGTGATCCCTTCGGGATCGGGGGAAGGGACCGGTGGACGGATGGCCGCAGGGGTGGCTTCTGCGGGCCAGAGGCTCCGCGCGCCCGGTCGATCCCTTCGGGATCGGGAGGCGCAAGGAGGCCGCCTAGGCCAGGATATCCTTCACCACCTTCGCCGGTTCCACACCGGTGAGGCGCTGGTCGAGACCCTGGAACTTGAAGCTGAGCTTTTCATGGCTCAACCCGAGTTGGTGCAGGATCGTCGCGTGCAGGTCCCGGATGTGCACCGGGTTCTGGACGATGTTGTAGCTCATTTCGTCGGTCTCGCCATAGGCCTGTCCGCCCTTGATTCCGCCGCCCGCCATCCAA
>CBFGPU010000432.1:0-3651 GCA_965650715.1 uncultured Haloferula sp.
GTCGCTCTCTCCGTCACTGCGGGCGAACTGAGGGTGCTCTGCTGGAATCTCCATCACGGGGTGGGGGAGGACGGCAAACTCGATCTGGAGAGGATCGCTGCCGTCATCCGCGAGCAGAAGCCCGACCTGGTGGCTCTGCAGGAAGTGGATAAGAAGTGCGGCCGGACCAAGGGCGTGGATCAGGCCGCGGAACTCGTGCGGCTGACCGGGCTCCACGGTGCCTTCGGCAAGGCGATGGACCATGACGGCGGGGAGTATGGGCAGGCGATCTTGTCGCGCTTCCCGATGGGCGACACGCAGGTACATCAACTTCCCGGCGACGGCGAGCCGCGCATCGCTTTCGAGGCGGAGGTGAAGGTCAACGGCAAGCCGCTGCGCATGATTACGGTCCACCTCGACCACCGGCAGGCTGCCCGGCGTCTGAAGCAAGCGGAGACGCTGGCGAAGGTTCTGGAGAACCGGCACGAGCCGATGATCCTGGCGGGAGATTTCAACGACATCCCCGGCTCGGCAACCTTGCTATCGCTTCGCGCTCCATGGAGCGCGGTGGCGAAATCGGCACCGGCACTTACCTGCCCCGCCTCTCAACCCGAGTCGGAGATCGACCATATCTTTCTCCGCGGCTTGACGGCGGTGGAACCGGCGAAGGTGCTTCCCGAGGCGCTTGCCTCGGATCACCGGCCGTTGGTAGTGGCGGTGAGGACCGCGAACTAACCGGCCGCGGAGATTAGGAGCATCGGGGGACAATGCCGTCACTCTGGGAATGACATTCGGGGAGGCAAGCTGCGGATGGATCTTCACGGGATCTTCGCAGAACGTCCATCCTGCCGATTCCGCATTCCTGCCCTCAGGAGTACCCGAAGCTGCCGATAGCGTGTTTCAGTTCCCGGACTATCTCCGGCGGATGGGCGGCGGAGAGGGAGATCCTCAGCCGCGCCGATCCGCGCGGTACCGTGGGATAGCGGATCGCGGGGACAAGGAATCCGGAGTCCCCGATGTCGCGGGCCGCTTGCAGGGCGGCGTCGTTGTCCCCGATCACCACCGGCACCACCGCGGAGCCGTGACCGGGACGGAAGGCGCCGATGTTGGTGGCGAGTTTTTCGCGCAACGCGGCACCTTCCTCCGAGCGAATCAGATGGAGCGCCACGATTCCCGCATGGGCGAGAGCGGGCGGCGGCGCGGTCGTGTAAATGAAAGAGCGCGCACGATTCACCAGCAGGTCGCGCCATGCGGTGGAGGTGGCGAGATAACCGCCTGACAACCCGGCCGCCTTGCTCAGCGTGCCCATCTGGAACTCGACCCGGTCTTGCAGTGCGAGTGCTTCCGCAAGGCCCATCCCATGGGGTCCCAGCACGCCGAAGGCATGGGCCTCGTCAAGGAACAGCATGGCCCCGTGGCGCTCCTTGATCTCCACGATCTCTCTCAAGGGGCAGACATCGCCATCCATCGAGAAGACCGATTCGGTCACCACGATCACCCGCGACCTGGCATTCTTGCGCCGGATTCCATCTAACAGACGCTCCAGCTTCGCGGCATCGTTGTGGGGAAACACGCGGATCGTCGCCCCGGAGAGACGTGCGCCGTCGATCAGGGATGCATGACAGAGCTTGTCCAATACCAGCACGTCGTCCTTGCCGGCCAAGGCGGGCAGGCTTCCCGCCGCAGTGGCGAATCCCGAGGGAAAGGCCAGCGCCGCTTCGCAGCCCTTTGCCGCAGCCAGGGCCTCCTCGAGATCGCGGTGAGGCGGTAGCGTGCCGCACACCAATCGCGCGGCCGCGGCACCCGCGCCGTAGCGCCTTATGCCGTCAATGAAGGCTTCCGCGATCTGCGGATGGGAGGCGAAGCCGAGGTAGTCGTTCGAGGCGAAGTTCCAAAGCTCGCGGCCTTCGCGGACCACCCTCGGTCCCGCGCCGGAATCCAAGGGGCGGAGCGTGCGCAGAAGCCCGGCCGAGGCCAGTTCCCCGAGTTCCCGTTCGGGCCCGCTCATTGCTGGGCCGCCGGACGCTCCAGCGACCAGCGCAGGAGCTTCTCCGAGTCGTTCCACACGTTTGCCGAGTTGCTCTTGAGAACGACGACGATCGCGGAGCGGCCGTTGAGCGTACCCGACGAGACCAGGCAACGCCCCGCCAGATTCGTCGTGCCGGTTTTCAAGCCGTCGCAGTAGGGCACCCGCTTGAGCAGCTTGTTGGTATTGTCGAGCGACTTCACGCGACCGTCGTTGTGGCGGAAGGTGGTGCTCTTCAGCGCCGTGAAGGACCGGATCGTCTGGCTACGCCATGCGGCGCGGGCGGCGATGGCGATGTCGCGGGCGGTCGAGAACTGGTTCGGGTCGGGAAGACCGTGGGGATTGCAGAAATGGGAATGGCGCATGCCCAGCGAGACTGCCTTCCGGTTCATCATGTCCGCGAAGCCTTCCTGGCTGCCGCCCACGTCGCGGGCCAGCGCGCGGCCCACGTCGTTCGCGCTCTTCACCATGAGCACGCGCAGCAGGTCGCGGCGGCTATGGACTTCGCCGGGCTTCAGGTAGAGCTTGGTCGGTTCGCAGAGCGTATCCTCCGGGGAGATCGTGACCGGTTTGTCGATATTGCCGGCGTCCATCACCACCAGCGCCGTGAGCAGCTTCTGGGTCGAGGCGATGGGGCGGTGGGTATCCGCATTCTTGGCGAAGAGGACCCGGCCGGAGATGGGATCGATCACGATGGCGCTCTCCGCGGCGACGGGCGGCGGCGGGGTGAGGGGGACGGTCGAGGCTCGGACCGGTTGCTCGTAGGTGGCGACGGTCGGGCTGCTCGGGGCGCGGCGGGGCGGCGGCGTGTCGCCACCGCATGCGGGAAGAAGGAGGGAGAAGGCAAGAAGCGCGAAGGCGCGCAGACTGGCTCGGCGAAACATCACGCGGATCATCCCGCTTTGCGGGCGTTGCCTCAAGGCGGGAAATCCACGAATTTCCGCTTGCCGTAATTTCACGGACATGGTTTGTTCCTAAGAACACTGTTCACATAAGCCATGCAGGAAGGGTTGACCCAGCGCCAGAGGGAGATCGTCGAGTACCTGAAGTCCGCCCAGCGGAAAACGGGGGTAATGCCTTCGACCCGTGAACTTCAGCACTATTTCGGCTTCGCCAGCCAAACGGCGGCGATGAGCCATCTGCGCGCCCTTGAGCGCAAGGGCGTCATCCAGCGCCTTCCCGGCAAGGCCCGCGCGGTCGTCTTCCCGGAAGAACTCGACCGCGAGGAGATCGTGGTCCTCGGGCCGATCGAGCCGGTAGGCCCGGGTGACGCCTTGCGCGTCCCGCACGTGCAGCGTTTCCTCGGCGTCGACGAATTGCGTGTGCAGTTGCGCCAGGCGCTCATGCTTGGCAAGCATCAGGAACTGCGTCTTGGGCGCCGGCTGCGGGTTGGTTTCGTCGAATGCGAGGGAGCCATCGGTGACCGCGTAGACACGGTCCTTGGGGAATCCGTACCCCGCCACCAGACTCACCGAACGCAGGCGTTCGGCACTGAGCCCCTTGACAGGGTACCGGTACAAACCGGCAACGTTCATGGGAGACCTCGGGTGCGTGGCAATGAAGGCTCAGCGCACCAACGGGCAGGCGCCCGGGACCATGGGCGAGAACGCCTGTTCGCCCTTCACCGTCGCCTTGATGTTGTAGTA
>CBFGPU010000433.1:0-3633 GCA_965650715.1 uncultured Haloferula sp.
AGGCCGAAGGCGTTCTGCGAGCGGTCGTCGTCGATGATTGCATCATAGACCACCACGGCACCTCCCTCCGGGATCGCCCGGTAGGCCTTCTCCAACAGCATCTTCTTCGTTGGCAGATCCCAGTCATGGAGGATGTGTCCCATCAGAATCACATCGGCCTCCGGGAGCTCGTCCTTGAAGAAATCTCCCGGAGCAAAGCTCACCCGTTCCGGGAGTCCAAGACCGGCCACATATTCCCCGAACACCGGCGCGACCGGCGGCAGGTCGAAGCCGATGCCTTTCAGATGGGGATTCGCGAGCGCGATCTGCGCGACGAGGTCGCCTTGGGCCGTTCCGACATCCGCGCAGGTCTTGTAGCGGCTCCAGGGGAACTGCCGCGCGATGGCCATGTTCGCACCGCGGCTGATACCGGTCATCGCGCCGAGGAAGCCTTTCAGGCCTTCCTCGCTGGCATAGATCGCGGCGAAGGGGTCCTGGGCGTTCCGGACTTCGTTCTGCGGCTCTCCCGTCTGCAAGGCAGGGATCAGGCGGTCCCAGAAGCCGTAGAGGCGCTTGCTGGCCATCTCAAAGACGCCGCCGATGTAGGACGGCTTTGCGCGATCGAGGAAGAAGCCGGTCTCCGGCGTATTGCGGTAAACGCCATCCTCACGCCCGAGGAAGCCAAGGGCCACAAGCGCATCGAAGAAGTCCCGTGCCCCGCGATCCTGGAAGCCGAAGCGGCGCTTGAGGGAGCCGAGATCGGTGGGTGCCTGGGCCAGCACGGTGAAAACGCCGAGCTCCACGGCGGTGAGGAGGATCCTTGAGGACCAGAAGCCGGTGCCAGTTCGGAGAATTCGGTCGGGGGTTAAATCCATGGCACCATCCAATCCTGACTTCCCGATTCCGGCAATGCACCTTTCGGTGACTTGAAGGTGGCATTCTTCCTCGCCCGGGGGAAGATTTGGGGAATGAGTCGCGTTGCCTTATTGCTTGTCCTCGCTTGTGCCGCCGCGATTGCAGGCTGGACCTTCCATCAGTCGTCGCAACCGGCCGGGACTGTGGAATCCGCGCCCGTCCCGGTCCAATACACCCATGGTCCGGCCACGCCGGACGGTATCGGCAAGTTTTTCCATGGTCGCGAGATCGCAAAGGTCATGGGACATCCTGCGATCGATTGGCTGGAGCGGGGCGAGCGGGAGCAGGAGGAGGCACCGGGCAAGGCCATCGCCGCGATCGACCTGAAACCCACCGATGTGATCGCCGACATCGGCGCGGGTTCAGGCTACTACAGTTTCCGTATTTCGCCGAAGGTGCCGCAGGGCAAGGTGGTCGCCGTCGATATCCAACCGGAGATGCTGGACTTCCTGCGGGAGCGATCCGCCGAACTCAAGGTCACCAATGTGGAACCGCATCTGGGTGCGATCGACGACTTGAAGCTGCCGGCCGCGTCGCTGGATGCGGCCCTGATGGTGGATGCCTATCACGAGTTCTCCCACCCCAAGGAGATGCTGGCCTCTCTGCACAATGCGCTCAAGCCGGGCGGGAGGATCTTCCTGCTCGAGTTCCGCAGCGAAGACCCGAAGGTGCCGATCAAAGCGCTGCACAAGATGACCGAGGCGCAGGCACGGCTGGAATTGGAATCCGCCGGCTTCCGTTTCGTCTCGAATCTCCGGCCCTTGCCCTGGCAGCACTTCATGATCTTCCAGCGTCCCTGATCGAGGCCGGGAAAGTTGTCTGACAACCCCGAAAGGATCGGCTTGCCGGAACTCTGCATCCTGCCATCGTCGCCCCAATCCCATGGCCTATCTCGACGACGAATCGTTCCTTCTCCATTCGCCGACCGCACGCCGCCTTTTCCACGAGGTGGCCAAGGATCAGCCGATTTACGACTACCACTGCCACCTGTCCCCGGCGGAAATCGCAACCAACCACCGCTGGAACAATCTGGCGGACATCTGGCTGGGCGGGGACCACTACAAATGGCGGCTGCTGCGCGCGAACGGGATCGACGAGGAGTACATCACCGGTGCCGCGACACCGCGGGAAAAGTTCCAGGCGTGGGCGGAGACCGTGCCCTACACCCTGCGGAACCCCATCCACCACTGGACCCACATGGAGCTGCGGCGCTACTTCGGGATCGAAAAGCTGCTCGGCCCCGAGACCGCCGACGAGATCTGGGAGGAGGCGAATGCGAAGCTGGCGGAACCGGACTTCTGCGTCCACGGCATCCTCGACAAGTTCCAGGTGAAGATGGTCGGCACCACGGACGATCCGGCGGACCCGTTGCGCCACCACGAGGTCATCGCAAACAGCGGGATCGGCACCAGGGTGCTCCCCACCTTTCGTCCGGACAAGGCGTTCCAGGTCGATCAACCGAAGGCCTTCGACGTTTGGATCGAGAAGCTGGAAGAAATCACGGACACCAGCATCCACCACGTTTCCGACCTGCTGCAGGCGCTGCAAAAACGTCACGACGATTTCCACGCCGCGGGCTGCCGTCTTTCCGACCACGGCTTGGACCGCTGCCCCGCCCTGCCCTGCGATGACGCGGACGCCTCCATCATCTTCGACAAAGCTCGCCGCGGCCTGCCGGTGACCTTGGAAGAGAAGGAGAAGTTCTGCTTCTTCCTGATGGTTTTCTTCGGCCAGCAGGATGCGGCGAAGGGCTGGACCAAACAGCTCCACCTCGGTCCCTTCCGCAACGTGAACCCGCGGATGTTCGGCCTGTTAGGTCCCGACGCCGGCTTCGACACCATCGGCGACGAACGCCAGGGAGCCTCGCTGGTCACCTATCTCGGCACGCTCGCTTCCCAGGGTGCCCTCCCGCAGGTCATCCTCTACAACATCAACCCGCGCGACAACTACCTCTTCGCCGCGATGACCGGTGCCTTCCAGGACGGAACGGTGCCTGGCAAGATCCAGTTCGGCTCGGGCTGGTGGTTCCTCGACCAGAAGGACGGAATGGAGATGCAACTGAACGCTCTCTCGGCGACAGGATTGCTCTCCCGCTTCGTGGGAATGCTCACCGACTCGCGATCCTTCCTTTCCTTCCCGCGGCACGAATACTTCCGGCGGATCCTGTGCAACCTGATCGGCACCGAAGCCGATCGCGGCGAGCTGCCCGACGACTTCGACGCGCTCGCGATGTTGGTGCGAAATGTCTGCAGCGGAAATGCGAAACGTTACTTCGGGTTTTAGTTAACCCGCCACGGATCAATTCGCGCGACCGGCTTCGTAAAGCCTCTGGACCTCCCGGGCTTCGAGCGGACGGGAATAGAGCAGGAACTCGTCGATCACCCCGCACCAGTTGCGGAAGCTCCACTCCTCGCCGAGACCCGGAGCATCGGCGTGTTCGTCGGGCACGGGATCGAAGAAATTCCCCAAGGTTGCCCGTCCGAAACGGATCGGCACGGAGGCATCCAGCACCGTGCGGCTGACTTCCACCGCATCGACATAATGAATCACCGTCCTACTTGAAGCATCGTAGGTCGTCGCCAACATGCGCCAGGTGCCGAAGTCGGCCGGCGAAAGCACGGGCTCGCTAAAGGCCCGGTGGAAGAGCACGGTGCCCCGCTTCTCCTTCGGTCGCACGCCGAACCAGAAGGAGCCTTGGGACGACATCTGCCAGTGCGCCTCGCCCTCGATCCCATACTC
>CBFGPU010000434.1:0-3628 GCA_965650715.1 uncultured Haloferula sp.
CGGCCCCCGTGAATGGAACCGCCAGTGTCCTCGCTGACGGCCGGATCCTCTACGCCCACACGAACCTTGCCGCGACCAGCGACTCTTTCACCTATCGCGTCCGCGGCGGAGGCGGGCTTTCGAATGTCTCGACCGTGAGCGTGACCACGCAAGACGCACTCAAGATTGCGAACCCGCTGCTCAACGTTCCCGCCAGCCCGCCGGCCACGGCGCTTGGGTTGGTGAATGCCTTTCCGCTTCCGAACGACTCGACCGGCGGCCTCGACTTCCAGAACCCGGTCTGCCTGGCCTCGCCGCCGGGCGATAACAAGCGGCTCTTCGTCTGCCAGAAGGGAGGACTTCTCCAGATGGTGCCGGACGTCACCGCCGGCACGCCGACGGCTTCGACTTTCCTGGACCTGCCTGCGGTCCTGACCGCGCGGGGAGAGTCCATCGAGACAGGCAGCGAGTGTGGCTTGCTCGGCCTCGCCTTCCATCCGGACTACGGGTCCGATCCCGGCGACAACCGCTTCTTCTATATCTTCTATTCGGTCATCAAAAGCGGCCAACTCTACCAGCGAATCTCGCGCTTCACGGCGCAAGCGAACCTCAATGCCGCGGATGCCGCGAGCGAACTCGTTTTGATCGAGCAACTCGACCAAGCAGGCAACCACAACGGCGGCGACCTCCACTTCGGTCCTGACGGCTATCTCTACATCTCGGTGGGAGACGAAGGCGACGGCGACGACACGCGGCTCAACAGCCAGCTCATCAACAAGGATCTCTTCTCCGGCATCCTCCGCATCGATGTGGACAAGGATCCGGTCAATAGCATCGAGCCGACCGCGCACGCTTCGATTCCTCTCGACGCCGGGATCGCGCGCTTCTCGATCCCGAAGACCAATCCCTTTGTCCTTCCTGCCAACGGCGGCGATTGGAACGGGCTCTACAACGGCTCCGCGGTCAGTGGTACGGTTCGCCGGGAGTTCTGGGCCACCGGCTTGCGGAATCCCTGGCGTATCTCCTTTGATCCAGCCACCGGTGTCTTGTGGTGTGGCGATGTGGGCCAGAACGCGCGCGAGGAGATCGATGTGATCATCCGCGGTGGGAACTACGGCTGGGTTTACCGCGAGGCGCTGTTGACCGGCCCGCGCACCACCAATCCGACGATGCCGGCAAACTTCGACACACTCTACCACGAGGAGCCGATCTACAACTATGACCGGGGCGGCGGCACCTTCCAGGGTAACTCGGTAACCGGCGGGCGCGTCTATCGCGGGGCGAATATCCCTTCGCTCACGGGCAAATACATCTTCGGCGATTACGGTTCGGGCAATATCTGGGCGATGGATCTGAACGGCAGTAACGTCCAGCGCATCGCGGGAGAGGGCGGCATCGCCGGCTTCGGCTATGATCCGTCGAACGGGGACATTCTCCTCGCGGACGAGAATGGGGCCCGCATTCTCCGGTTGGCTGCCACGACGCCGAGCCAGAACTTCCCCGAGACGCTTTCCGCGACCGGAGTCTTCGCGGATCTGACCGACCTCGCGCCGTCGCCGGGCATGGTTCCTTACTCGGTGAACCTCCCGTTCTGGAGCGACCATGCGATCAAGAACCGCTGGTTCGTGGTGCCGGATGGCACTTCGCAGTTCACCTGGTCCGAGGAGGGGCTGTGGACCCTGCCGAGCGGCACGATCTGGGTGAAACACTTCGACGTGGAGATGCAGCGCGGGGTGCCCGCGAGCAAGAAGCGGATCGAAACCCGCCTGATCGTGAAGAATCCGACCGGGGCCTATGGCGTGAGCTACCGCTGGAACGACGCGGGCACAGAGGCTTTCCTCGCGGCGGATGGCGGCGAGAACTTCACGCTCGAGGTTACGGACGGGGGCACTGAGGTTCCGCAGACATGGCGTATCCCGAGCCGTGCCGAGTGCATGACCTGCCACACGCCGCAAGCCGGCCACGCGCTGTCCTTCAACACGCGCCAGCTCAATTTCGACAACGGCATTCCGGGCTATAGCGGCAATCAACTGACGGTGCTCCAACAGGCGGGCTATCTTTCCAACAGCCCCGGTTCGCCGAACCTGCTCCCGCGTCACCTGCGGCCGGACGAGAATGCCTATTCGGTGGAGGCGCGGGTGCGCTCCTACCTCGCGGTGAATTGCTCCTATTGCCACAAGGCGGGTGGCACGGCCATCGCGTCATGGGACGGTCGCGCCGAACTCACGCTCGCCGAAACGGGCCTGGTGAACGGCCAGGCCGCGAACAACGGAGGAAATGAAGCAAACAAGCTGGTGGTGCCGGGCGATCCGACTCATTCGATCGTGCTCAACCGGATGGCGGTCACCAACGGTTTCACCCGCATGCCGCCGCTCGCGAGCAATGTGATCGACGCGGCGAACGTCCAGCTCCTCACCACCTGGATCAACGGGGAGCTTGATGACCGGGTGACCTACGATGCCTGGCGTATTTCGAACTTCGAGCCGGACAACGATCCCGCCGGTACTCCCGAAAGCGACGCCGATGGCGATGGCGCGACCAACCAGGAGGAGTTTCTCGCGGGGACCGATCCGAATTCGGGGAGCAGCAGCTTCAGGCCGCTGGTGTCGCAGAACGGCGGGCAATTCACGCTCAGCTTCAACGTGCCGGTGAACCGCTCCTACCGTATCGAGACATCCGCGGATCTCGGCCACTGGACACCATGGGACATCCCCGGCAACCAAGGCCTGCCCGCTGCAGGCGGCTTGGTCGAAATCACAACGCCGATCCTGGATTCGCTGCGCTTCTTCCGGGTCGAACTCGAGGAGAATTGAGCGCTGTCCGTCAGCGGATGGCGGCAAGATGTTCCGCTTGCCTCCCCCGCATCGCCTCGAACATCTTCCGTTGCCCTTCGATCATCCGTCGCCTCACGAGGTCGTCCGGCGTGGTATCGGATTGGCCGCGATCGAAGGTGCCGCCGAGCACGATCCCGTCCGCGCGGGGGAACATGTAGTAGCGTCCGCTGATCAGGTTGTAGTCCACGGCGGGCTGGGGCATCAGGATGCTGAGCTGGCCCCGCACCGGCATGAGCTCGGGATCCGCGAAGAGATCGCGTGCGCCGAGGCCGGTGCAATTGAAGACCGCTTGCTCCGGCACGCGCAGGATTTCCCCGGCGCTGGCGAAGCGCCGGATGATGATCGCGCCGCCCGCGACCTGGACGTCGTTCAGGAGGGTCTCGAGATAGGTCGAGGGGTCGATGAGCATGGTGTGGAAGCGCCGTGCATAGGCAGCAGGGAACAGGTGTTCGCCGGGGCCGAAGTCGCGGAAGCCGATCTGGGTATCGTGCAGTACTCCGCCGGGTCCGGCCATCCAGCCGTTCTCCGGTTCGTCTTCGCTGAGGTAGTAGCTCGGCACCCAGCGCACGCCCCAGCGCGGACCGACGAGCCGTTGGAAGTAGCGAAAGGAAAAGCGCGCCGCGTCGATGAACTGCGCCGCGAACTCAGGCGTGCGCTTGTTGGAGTCGAATACCGAGACCGGCCACCAGTGGCCGCCTGCGACGTTCGAGGTGGTGTCCGGCGGGAGATGCTCGGTGTAGAGCGTGACCTTTGCCCCGCGGAGCTGGAGCATTCTTGCCGTGCTCAGGCCGATCACCCCGCCGCCGATCACGGCG
>CBFGPU010000435.1:0-3627 GCA_965650715.1 uncultured Haloferula sp.
CAGCGCGAGCCGCTCGCCCTCGGCTTCAACTGGGCTGCGTTCGCGGACGACTTGAAGCGCGCCGGCAACTTCGACTCGAACATCGGTCCCGGCCGCGCGATCTCCGTGGGCGAGGAAACCGACCTTCAGCTCATCATGTTCTCGCAAGGGGTGAAGGGCGTCTACCTGCCCGCGGGCCTCGTCTGGCATCATGTGCCCGCGGAACGCTGCTCTCCGGACTGGACCCTCGAGCGCAACCGCCGCATGGGCCTCGTGGTGGGCCTCAAGCTTGCGGCGGCACCCTTGCCGAAGCGGTTCCCGAAGGCAGCCATCGCCTTCGGCAAGGTCGTGGGGCTCGGCATCTTCACCCGCATCGGCAGGGCCTTCCTGAGTGAAGCCCGCCATTTCCACTACCAGCAGCGCCGCTACTGGAACCTCGGGGTCTGGCAGGGCCAGCAGAATCCCCAGCTGGGCAATTAACCGGGCGTGCAATCCGCACATCTTGCCGAACACTGAGCCTACGCGATCCCGTAGTGGCGCGCTGGCCTGCCATTTGCTAACGATTTCCAGACCGTCGGAGTTCTCAACAAAAGGCGGCAATCTGATTCAGAAAAACTGACTATCAATAATTCACGGCATATCAGAATTTACTGGTATGCCATATGATGAGTTGATAGTTTGAATTGCTTTCCTTCACCCCCTTTACCCCCCGCTTGAAGGTTCCCGTCCCGACGGGTTCCCGCTCAAGACATTCCCAATCCCCCCATGCCAGTAGCCTGCAAACGATCGGCTTCCCAGCCAGCTTTGCCGAGCTTGCCATCCCTTCGGGGCATGGCGATGTCCCGATGTGAATCCGGGTTACCGGCCGGTTTGGTCCACGTGCCGCCGCATGGTGTCGATCTACCTCCCGCCCGCTGCTAGCGGACGCCCTTCCTTCTTTCCCGTATCGAGCTGTTCCCCCGTCCCATTCCCACCCCCAGATGAACTTCGTCCCTTCGTTTCCCTGCACGTATCGCCGCGGCAAGGTTCCGCTTTTCAGAAGACCGGGCCTGCTTTGCTCGGTCGCCTCCCTGCTTGCGACGGCTGCCCTGGTGCCGGCTGCCGGTGCCCAGTCGCCCGCCTTTTCCTATAGCCGCGTGAACGGGTTGAAGATCGGCAGCAACAACAAGGCGAGCAAGGTGACCTCGCTGCAGTTCGGCCCGGACAACCGTCTCTACTATGTCCAGGCGAACGGGATCGTCGGCCACTGCATCGTGACCCGCGTGGCGAAGGACAACTACCAGGCCACCGATCTGCAAACCATCGACCTGGTCAAGAACATCCCGAACTACGATGACGATGGTACTTTCAATCCGTCCTTAACCACCCGTCAGGCGACCGGCATCCTGGTCGCCGGCACGGCGCTGAATCCCGTGATCTACGTGACCTCGAGCGACCCGCGCGAAGGGGCCGGCTCCGGGGCCACCGACCTCAACCTCGACACCAACTCGGGCACGATCTCGCGCCTTGCGAAGAACGGCAGCGGCGTCTGGGAAAAGGTGGACATCGTCCGCGGCCTGCCGCGCTCCGAGGAAAACCACGCCACGAACGGCCTGACCCTCAGCGCCGACGGCAATACCCTCTACGTCGCCCAGGGCGGCAGTACGAATGCCGGCGCTCCCTCGAACAACTTCGCCTTCGCCTGCGAGCAATCGCTCGCCGCGGCGGTCCTTTCGGTGGACCTCGTGGCGATCAACGCCCTCCCCGTCCAGACCGACAGCCACGGCCAGCACTACCTCTACAATCTCCCGACGGTCAACGACCCGAACCCCTCCCGCACCGACGTGCTGCCCGGTGATCCGAACTATGCCGATGCCAACGACCCCTTCGGTGGCAACGACGGCCTGAACCAGGCGCGGATCGTGCCAGGGGGGCCGGTGCAGGTTTACGCCGCCGGCTTCCGCAACCCCTACGACGTGATGATCGCCAGGACCCCTAACAAGGTCGGCAAGATGTACACGATCGACAACGCCGCGAACTCCGGCTGGGGCGGCTACCCGAAAAACGAAGGCACCGCCAACGTCACCAATGAATGGGTCTCCGGCGAGCCGGGCACCGTGAACAACAAGGACGGCCTGCACCGCATCACCGGGCCGGGCTACTACGGCGGCCACCCGAATCCGATCCGCGCGAACCCCGCCACCGCGGGCTGGACGCGCTATGACGGCGGCACCGGTGGCGCCGGCCTGGTCTTCTCGACCAACCCCCCCGTGGACTGGCCGCCCGTGCCGCTCGCGATGGCGGATCCCCAGCAGGGAGACTTCCACATGCCCGATACGGGCGAGAGCCTGACCCTGACGGCGAACAACGCCTCGACCACCGGTCTCACGGAATACACTGCCGGAAACTTCGGCGGCCAGATGATCGGCAACATCATCTGCACCATGTTCAACGGCGGTGCCGCCAGCACGCCCAAGGGCGCGGTGCAGCGCATCGTGCTGAACCAGGACGGCACGCAGGTGGTGAGCAAGAGCATCCTCTTCGAAGCGGACGGCTTCGGCAGCCCGCTGGACGTCACGGTCCCCGGCGCGGATGCGGCGCCGGAACTCACGGGTACCATCTTCGTGGGCCACTACCTGAGCAACGACCCCGGCATCACGGTCTTGGAGCCGACCGATTTTGAAACCGGCGGCGGTGTTTGCACCGGCGTGAACAGCTACACCTTGGACGAGGACGGCGACGGCTACAGCAATGCCGACGAGATCACGAACGGCTCCGATCCCTGCTCGCCCGCCGTGCAGCCCGCGGACTTCGATCTCGATTACCTCTCGAACCTCCTCGACACCGACGACGACAACGACGGCATCGCCGATTCGCAGGACGTGTTCCCGATCGATGCCCTCAATGGAAAGAACGTCGCCGCTCCGCTCGAGTACAATCTCTTCAACACCATGCACGGGTTCTTCGCGATCGGCTTCACCGGCGTGATGCTGGAGCCCGGTCTCGATTACACCGCGCGCATCGACGACGACGAGATCATCGCGGGCGGCACCGCCGGCCTCTACACCGACCCCTCGATGGGACCCGGTACTCCGCACGGCCTGGCGAACACGCAGTTGAACGCCTACCAGTTCGGCGTGAGCGTCGACGAAACCACCGGCCCCTTCCGCGTGATCTCCGGCCTCGGCGGGCTGCTCTTCAACGGCGCGCCAACCGGCGGCCAGTCCCAGGGCATCTTCATCGGCAACGGCGACCAGGACAACTACGTGCAGGTCGCCGTGAATGCCGACGGCGGCCCCGGCGCGATCGAAATCGTGCACGAGGAGAACGGCGTGATCCTCTCCCAGTCGATGACCCCGCAGCCCGGCCTCTTCGGCGAGGTGGTGCAGCTCAGCTTTCTCGTCGATCCCGTCGCGGGCACGGTGCAGCCCGGCTATGCCGTCGGCAGCGGCTCCTTCACGAATGTCGGGAGCCCCCTGGTCGTGGGCGGCAAGATTCTCGATTGCCTCCGCGGAAAGACCGCCCTCGCGGTCGGCCTGCTCGGCAGCACCGGCGGCGGCCCCGTCTTCAATGCGACCTGGGATTACTTCAAGGTCCTGCCGGTCGCCAGCACCGGTTCAGCCACGCTCACCGTCAACAGCAGCAGCGGCAGCTTGCTCAGCTCCAGCA
>CBFGPU010000436.1:0-3619 GCA_965650715.1 uncultured Haloferula sp.
CGGCGGTGGCCATGATCCAGGCAACGGCGTCCATCGCGCAAGCGCAGTGGCAGAGCGTTCCGATCGAGAATGCCAGCACGAATTCCAACAACTGGTTTTTCTTCCCGGACGAAACAAGCGATCCGCGGATCGTCGTGAAGGGCAACCAAAACAACCAGGTCGTCCCCATCAAGGTGCTCGAGGGAGGCCCCCCCACATGGACCGCGTCGGTCAGCGACAACGTCTCGGCCAGCGGACTCTCGACCTTTGTGCAGACCGGTTCCGGTTCCGGCAAGCTGATCGCCGCACATCTCGACGGCACCCGCAGCATCAGGGTGGTCGATTTCGTCAATGGCGAGCCGGTTGGTATCGAAACGGCGGTAAGCAATATTTCTTCGAGTCTGGTTTTCGGCACCTTGAGCGCCGCGGTGGACTCCGCCGGCTTCGTTCATATCGTTTACACCTTGAGTGCCGGCACCTCTGCCACCAACTCGACCTTGGTCTATCTCCGGAGGAATGTCTCTACGGGGGACTGGGCCAAGCATGAGGTCAATATCACGTCAAGGGTGATGGGCACCTCCGTTGTAGCCCCCACCACTTCCACGGCGGTTCTCTATTTCACGACACAAGCGTTGCACCGCTGTACCTTGGATTCCTTCGCGAACGGGAATCCCCTGATGACGAACTTCTCCGTCCTCCATGTCGCAGCCCAGGGAATTGTCTCCGGTGCCTTGAAGGCCACGCGGGTTTCCGGCGTTGACCGCATCTTGTACTTCTATTCCACGGGCCAGACGACCTGGCAGTTCGCGCGCATGGATTACACCAGTTCGGTGAATTTCGCCCCCAAGGACATCCAGGACGTGGGAGCGGTGAGTGGCAGTGTCGCCCTTCCCCTCAGCATCCACGTGGCCGCCGGAGGCAATGGTAAGGAACACATCGCTTGGTATGATCTGAGGTCCCGGCGCATCCATTACCTCGTCCCTGGCAGCGGATCGGATGGCATCCCGTACAATGCGACCCAGCCGGTGACACTTCCGAACCAACCGTCCGGCGTCCCGGACTCGGATCTTCACGGGCTCCACATCCGTACCACGGATGACGTTCCCTTCCTCCTTTATCGCCGCACCTTGAATACCGGCTTCGTGGCCTTTCCGGGTGATGCCATCCCTTCTCCGGAGATCGCGGTCCTCGGACCAACCAATGCGAACCTGAACGACAATGCCGCCGTGAGCTTCGGCAATGTCGTTACCGGAGAAGAGAAGTTCCTCTCCTTCACCATCAAGAATACGGGCGACGTGACCATGACCGGCATCGTGCCGACCATCGTGGCCGGCCCGAGCTCCGGCGACTATACGATCACCACTCCGCCCGCGACCTCTCTGGCCCCCAACGAATCGACCGTCTTCACGGTCCGCTTCGTTCCCGCCGCCAATGGCAAGCGCCCGGCCAAGCTCCAGATCGCGAACAACGACTTCGATGAAAATCCATTCGACATCAACTTGGGCGGCACCGGCACTCCTCCGCAGATCCCCGAAATCAGCCTCGCCCAGGGCAAGGTCATCTTCACCGACGGCGTCTCGGAATCGTCGTGGGGTAGTGTCACTTTGGGAGCCAAACCGAAGACCCTTGTCTTCACCGTCAGTAACGTGGGCCTCGCCAGCTTGACCGGGGTCGCCGCCACCATCGACGGGGCGAATGCTTCCGACTTCACGATCACGAAGGCTCCCCTCGCGACCATCGCCGGCAGGAAGAAGACCACCGTGAGCATCGCCTTTAACCCGTCCGCCCTCGGCGATCGCACGGCGGTCCTTCACATCGCCAGCAACGATGCCGATGAAAATCCCTTCGACCTCGTGCTCAAGGGAACCGGCATCGGCGCGGAGATCGCCGTGGAACAACCCGTCGGCAGCGACCTGACGGATGGCGTCTCCAGCCGGGATTTCGGTTCGGCGGATATCGGCGGCACCGTTCCGCTCACCTTCACCGTGCGGAATGACGGCAACATCGACATGAAGGGCGTCGGCGTGAAATTCATCGGTGGCACTCCCAAGGATTTCATCCTCACCACCAAGCCGCTCAAGACCGTGGTCCCCGCGGCTTCAACCACCTTCACCGTCACCTTCAAGCCGAAGGCCGCGGGGCTGCGCACCACCACCCTGCGCGTGACCAGCAATGACGCGGATGAGAAGTTCTTCGAGGTAACCCTGAACGGCACCGGCACCGCTCCGCTGGCCGCCCTCTCGCGCTCGGTCTCCGCCGGTAGCGGCCATCCGATCTTCGCGGCCATGAATGAGGCGGGACTGGAGGGCATTGCCGCGGAACCCGGAGCCGTGCCGCATGCGGATGGCGTCGAGAATCTGCTCAAGTATGCCTTCAACCTGAATCTGCGTGCCGCGGATTGCCGCACTCTGGTCCCGGGAACAGGCACGGCCGGATTGCCGGTCGTGGCCGCCAGTACGCAGGACGGGACCACGGTGCTGCGGTTCGAGTACATCCGCAGGAAGGATGCGGGGCTCGTGTACCAGCCGAAATTCAGCGCCGACCTGAACACGTGGTCCGCGCCGGATCGGGAGCCCGTGGTGACCGCCATCGACGAAGTCTGGGAGCGGGTGGTGTATGAACTGCCGGCCCCGGGTTCAGGCCCGCGTTTCGCCGTCGTGGAAGTCGGCTTTGCCGCGGAGTAGTCGGGACGATCGAGCGATCCGAATGATAGTGACCCGCGAGGGCAATCCGTATTGATGTCGGGCACCCCCCCAGGCATAGGATGCGCTCCTAGGCACGATGAATCACACACTGGCGGGGGAACATGAGGAACAGCGGCAGCGCCGGTGGCTCGAGGCCTTGGGGGCAGGCCGATCGGAGGCCCTCGGGCTGATCCTGAGCGGCCTCCCGCTGGCGGAAGTGCTGGAGCGCATCGCGCTCCGGATCGAGGAAGCATTGGAGGACGGCGCGCTATGTTCGGTGTTTCTCGTCAATTCCAAAGGCACGATCCTCCGCCTCGCCGCCGCTCCATCCCTGCCGGACGATTATCGCGCGGCAACCCGGGAGCTGCCGGTGAGGGAAGGGGGCGGGCCCTATGGCACCGCCGCGGCCCGGGGACAAATGGTGGTGGCGGAGGACCTCGCCAACCACCCGGACTGGGCCTCCGTTCGCGAGGCGGCCGGGCACCACCGCCTGCGGGCCTGCTGGTCGATTCCGGTTTTCAGCAGCGACCGCCGCCTGGTTGGCACCATCGGACTCCACTACCGCGAGCACCGCTCGCCCGGCGCGGATGACATCCGCCGGGTCGAGTCCGCCGCCACGCTCGTGGCACTTGCCATCGAATATGGCCGCGCCGCGGACAAGATGCGGGCCGACGAGGCTTTGCTCCGCATGGCGGGTCGGAACGCCTGCCTCGGGGGCTGGACCGTGGATCTGCCCGAGGGCCCCGTCACTTGGTCCCCGGAGGTTTGCGCCATTCACGAGGTCCCCGCCGGCTACCGGCCCGGATGGCAGGAAGCTTTCGATTGCTACGCTCCGGAGGCCAGGCCCGCGGTGCTCGAGGCGTTCCAGCGCTGCGCGGGGGATGGCACTCCTTTCGATCTCGAGTTGCGGATGTTCACCGCCCGCGGGCGATCCGTTTGGGTCCGGGTGATCGGTG
>CBFGPU010000437.1:0-3611 GCA_965650715.1 uncultured Haloferula sp.
ACGGATGTCGCGGTCGAGCATGATCTCCTCCGCGCAGGCCGGGCTGCCCTTGATGCCCAGGCGATAGGACATCGCGCCCTCATTGAGCGCGCGGGGCCCGGCCAGTTCGTGGATTTCGCAGTGGCTGGCGAAGAACATCCCGAACTCGCTCGCATACTGCATGGCGCGGTAGAGCACCGCCGCGTCGGACACGCCGTCGCCGTCGTCGGTGAGCATCTTCACGCCCAGCCCCCGCATGCCATCGATCGCCGCCAGTTCCTTGCCCTCGCGACCCTTGGTGATGCAGCCCGAGGTATAAACCGGGATTCGCGAGACCGCCCTGGCCTTGTCCAAAACCATTTTCACCACCGCCGCCGAATCGATCGCCGGAGAGGTGTTCGGCATCATCACCACGCCGGTGATGCCGCCGTTGATCGCCGCCTCCGTGCCGCTGGCGATGTCCTCCTTCGCCTCGAAGCCCGGCTCCCGGAAATGCACGTGCGCGTCGAACATCGCCGGCATAAGCAGCCGTCCCCTCCCCTCGATCACCTTCGCCCCTTCCGGAGCCTCCAGCCCGGCCGCCACGCCCTTGATGATCCCGCCTTCCACCAGCACGTCCGCCTCGCGGAGAGCGGGGGAATCCTCGGAAACCACACGGACCTGGCGAATCAGAAGCACGTCGGACATGGCCGCTTCATGCCATCCCGCCCCCGCCCCGTCCAGTGCCGCGAAAGGAGATCGACGGCATGATCCCGGTCGGGCTCACCGGCTCACCCCGCGTTGTTGCTCGCCGCCCGGCGCCACATCAATGCGCTCAACCAGAAGGCAAACGTCACCACCCGGAAGTCCCCGAAACGCCCGGCGATGAACGCCCGCCGCGTGAAGGCGTGCACCGGTTCAATCCGGCAGTCCTCACCGGCACCCGCGAGGTGCATGTCCCGCGAAAAGGCGGAAGGTGCCTCCAGCTTCCAGGAGCCGCCAGGTCCCGCCAGCTCGAAGCTGCGGTGAAAGGCGGACGGCTTCCGCGCGATGACAAGAGTCTCCCCGTCGCCCTCCAGCGTCCACTCCCCGCTCAGCCAGCCACTCTTGTTCACCGCAAAGGCCTGCCCGTCGGCAACAAGGCTCCCTCCCTCGCCCAAGCCACGGAAACAGACCTCTCCCGAGTGCCGATCCCCTTCGAGACGATAATCCCAGGAACAAATACCGGATGGAATGCAACGGATCATGTTTCGGGTCCATGCTCTCCGGAGTTGCCGGCTGCGACTACTCCAATGGAGCGCGGCATTTCTACCGCGCAAGCTTCCGACGAGTTCCTACGTGATCACGGAATCGTCATCTCCGGCGGAATCCGGCATGGTGGCGGCGGATTCGGTTGATCAACCACACAGCGTTGATTCTGGCTTCAAAGTTGATGATGGTGTTTTCGCCCCTCCGGTTCGGACAAGCCGGAGGGGCGCTTTTTTTAAAGTCAACCGCCCCCGATTTTCGCGCATCGGCGACTTTCCTCTCGCCATTGGAACGCGGTTCTGGCATCCGATGCACCGTTCACCTCGTTCCGACGCCCGTTTCGTCCCGGAAATAGCGTCCCCCCGCGGATCGGTCTCGCCAGCCAGCCGCCATGAAAAACTTCGTTCGCTTTGTCGCGTTCGTATTCTGCCTCGTCGCCAGCGCCCGTGCCGACCTCGATCTCGATTCGAACGGCTTGGGCGATGTCTGGGAGGCGAAATATCAGCCCGCCGTTTTTCTTCCTTCCCAAGACGACGATGGCGACGGCCGGACCAACCTCGAGGAGTTCGAGGCCGGCACCGATCCCCTCGCACCGGAAGACATCTTTGCAATCCGCTCGATCACCGCAACCGGTAGCGACCTGATCCTCGCTTGGGACTCGCAGGCCGGACAGCGCTATCAACTTCAGAGCACGCCGACCCCCGCCGTACCTTCAAGCTGGCAGCCCATCGCAGGCCTCCACGCCGGGACCGGCGACGAACTCGTCGCGACCACCCCTCGTCCCGGCACCGCCAAGGCCTTCTTCCGCGTGGTGGCGGCCGATGTCGATACCGATGGCGACGGCCTCACCGACTGGGAGGAAATCCAAGCCGGGCACGATCCCAACATGGACCACGCGACCTCCTGCGGTTGCGGCACGAATTGCAACTGCGGACCCGATTGCGCCTGCGGACAGACCGAAATCGAACGCCTCACCGAAGAACTCCAAGGTAGCCCGGTCATTTCGGTAGTCGCGGCCGACGAGGACGCCTCCGAGCCTGCCGCCGCTCCCGCTCCGGACACCGCCAGCTTCCGCATCAGGCGCAGCGGCGGCATCAAGCGCACGGTCGTGAATCTCTCCACGGCAGGCACCGCCGATGCCTCCGATTTCACCGCGCTGTCCGCCACCATCGTGTTGCCGCTGGCCGTGAAGGAACTGCTGGTCACGGTTGCCCCGCTCCCGGACAGCGCGGTGGAGTCCGACGAGTCGGTCCAATTGACCGTGGCATCCGGTGCTACCTACGCCCTCGGCACTCCCCTGACCGCCTCGGTGCTAATCCATGATCTGATCCAGGCGAATGGCACCGGCCTTTACGCGGAGTTCTGGAAGCATCCGGGCACGACCTCCAATACGCCGTACTTCACGGGCGAACCGGTGCTGACCCGCATCGACCCCGCGATCAATTTCGATAACGGGCTCGCCGCGTGGCCCGGTGCCCCGATCACCGTCGGCACCACCTCGAACTACTTCTCCAGTCGCTGGAGCGGCGAGATTCTCCCCGAGTTCTCGCAAGCTTATACGATCTACGGCAATGCCAACGAGACCTGCCGCATCTGGATCAACGGCGAGCTCGTGATCAACAACTGGCCGCCTGCCGCCCCGGTGACGGGCGAACGCTCCGCCGTCGTCCCGCTGGAGGGAGGCAAGCGTTATCCGATCATCTTCGAACACTACAACAACACCGGCGGTCATCGCGCGATCCTCTCCTGGCAGTCGTCCAGCCAAGCCAAGCAAGTCGTTCCGCAGGCCCGCCTGTTCCCGAATACCGCACCGAAGATCTTCGCTCCCTATGAGGCGACAACCTTCCTCGGCGGACCGGACTTCGAATACGCCATCAATGCCAGCGGCAAGCCGACGAGCTACGCCGCCAGCAATCTCCCGCCCGGCTTCTCCATCAATACGACCACCGGCGTGATCACCGGCACGCCCCAACTCGCCGGGGGATGGCGCGTGCTCCTCACCGCGACGAATGCCTTCGGCTCGGGCTCCGCCTTCCTCGATCTGACCGTGATCGGCACCAGCGGCGGGATGACCCGCGAGCTGTGGACCGGTGTCGCGGGCACCAGCGTGTCGCAGATCCCGCTCGCCACCACACCGACCTCCACCTCGCTGCTCGCTTTGCTGGAATCACCGGTGAATGCCGCGGACGATTACGGCGTCCGGATTCGCGGCTTCATCACCGCTCCCCTCTCGGGCGACTACCGCTTCTTCCTCCGTGCCGACGAGTCCGCCGAGTTCTACCTCTCCGACGACGAGGAGCCGGTGAATGCCTGGAAGCGCGCCGAACTGACCGCGCCGGTATCCGCCCTGGACTGGACCGGAGCCGCCCCGTCTCCCTTGCTGCGACTCGAAGCCGGACGCCGCT
>CBFGPU010000438.1:0-3596 GCA_965650715.1 uncultured Haloferula sp.
ATCGCGGGTATTCGATACCACCGCCCAACGACCGGTCGAGAGATTGCCACTGGTGGGAAAACGCGAATATTTCCCGGTCACCCCGTAGGTTGTTTCCATCCAGGAGACGGTTGCCGCGCTCCGCTGCTCCGCGGTCGCCCACGCCTCTGCAAGCATGCCAGGCAAATCCCCGGCCGCCAGCTTCAGTGTGCCGACGAGTACCCCGCAGAGGATCGCGGGGAGCTGTCTGGTCAAGGGGGCCGGGGAGATCGCTGTCACGGGAGGAGGGGGACACCGTCCGGGACTAACGCACAGCTTCGCCACCTCCGCATCCGAAGATCAGGCCGCGACACGATTTCCGCAATGAATGCGGACCCGCCCGGGCGGGTTCCGGGATCCGATCGGCGGGTGCCCGGAGTTGAAAATTCAGAGCTCCAGCATGTGCGCCACGTGGACGGCGGTCAGCTCGCCCATGGTGGTGCAGTCGCGGAAGATGTCCGTGTGATGGTACTTCGCGAGATCGGCGGCGAGGGAGGCGACATGGTGGCGCGGGGCGATCTCGTCGCGGCGCATGATGCCCAGCAGGCCTTTCAGGCGCGCTCCTTCGACCTTGGCGCGGCGGGTCATCTGGGCGTGTTCCTCGGCGACGTATTGCTCGATGGTCTTGCGATTGAGGACGTCGAAGGCGAGCTTGGTGACCGTCTTGTTCGAGTCGAAGCGGTAGGCGAGGTAGGTCTTGCCGCGGCGCTCGTAGCTCTGCTGGTCGAAGTCGATGGGGCGGACCCGGTATTGCACTTCCTCGAAGTCCGGGGTGATATCGACGACGTAATTCACGCTGCGCATGTCGCCCAGCAGGCGGATGAAACAGCGCTCGTTGAACTTGGTGAATTCCTTCGCGATGCGGACCTTGTTGAGTTCGGGACGCGGCAGGTGATCGGCGAGGAAGACGTCTCCCGGCACGCCGGCGATGTGTTCCTCGATGAGGGTGTTGCCATTGACGAGGTAGTTGATCCGGTTCGGCGAGAGGATGTGCTCGAGCTCGAGGCCGTAGATCCGCGAGGCATCCGCCTGCTTCACGTAGAAGTAGTCGGAGTTGTCGTTGTAGAGGTTGGTGATGCGGATGCGGAAGGGCCGCGAGTTGCCGAATTCGCCGAAGTCGATGCGGTCCACCGTGAGGTGCTCGTGGAGGTCGGTTTCGCCACCGATCTTCAGCTCGGCGTAGATCTTGGTGAGCTTGGGCCGTAGCTCGGCCATGAGTTCCGGGGTATAATAGACCGTGAGCCAGAGGGTCTCCTTCCCGCGCGGGTCCTCGTAGGGCATGGAGCCCGCGAAACGAGCGAGATCGTCGTAAACCAGCGGGATCTCCCGGAGCCGGTCGTAATGGTAGAGATACTGTCTCAGCGGGGCGGAGACGTCATACTTGATCTTGCGGCGGGAGATCACGGCGCGAGCCTGCACGGGTCAGAGGCAAGAAGCCAGAGACAAGAGACCGGAGAGCGCGCGCCGCCGCGGCTTATTCCGTCTTGAGAAGGAGCTCCTTGAACTGCACGACCATGGCGGGTCCGACATGGATCTGGAGCGCGAGGATGCCCTCCTTCGGGGCATGGGCGGCGTCCTTGTCGGTGACGTCAACGGTTTGCTTGCCGTTGATGAAGTGCTGCACGTGGTTGCCCTTGGCGACGATCTTGTAGTCGTTCCAGTCCTCGTGCTTGATCGCGGCCTGGATTTCGCTGGAGTCGCCGACGCTGCCGGTGGCATTGACCTTGAAGTCGGGTTTCCCGGAAGCGGCTTCGATCTCGGTCTTCTGGCCGCGCTGGGCCAGAATGCCGCGGCCGCGCTCTTCATAAAGGATACCGCTGTAGGTGGTGCCGGCTTCGAAGTCGGCCTGGTAACCGGAAACGATGGGACCGAAGGCACCGTCTTCCAGCTTCTTCGAGCGGTACTGGACGCCGCTGTTTCCCTTCTCGATGCGGTATTTGAAGGTGAGTTCAAAGTCGGCGACGGTGCCGTCCTTCCAGATGAGGAAGGTATTGTGATTGATCTTGGTGTCGCCGCTGTCGGAGGTCTTGCCGGTGATGGCGCCGTCCTGAACGGACCAGAGCTTCGGATTGCCCTCCCAGCCGGCGAGGTCCTTGCCGTTGAAGAGCTGCTTTTCCTCCGCGTGGAGGGAGGAGGCGAGGAGCAGGAGGGAAGCGGTGATCGGAAGTTTCATGGATTTGGAATGTTCCGCCTCCATACACCACCAGCTTCCTGCGGGTTTCAATCCCCTACTGTCTCATCCGAGCAGGGTGCTGCGGGAATAGAGCGCCAGAACCGGGATGCCGCGGGCCTCGATGGCCTGCTTGCCGCCTTCTTCCCGGTCCACGAGGACGAGGGCGAAGGCGACCTTGCCGCCCTCGCGTTCGATCACGTCGATGGCCTTGAGGGTGGAGCCGCCGGTGGTGATGACGTCGTCCACGACGATCACGGTCTGGCCGGAGGCGAAGTTACCCTCGATCTGTTTGCCGCGGCCGTGGCCCTTCGGTTCCTTGCGGACGGTGAAGACTTGGAGGGCTTCGTCGGGATTCTGGACGGCGCTGGTCATGCCGACGGCCAGGGAGATCGGGTCCGCGCCGAGGGTCATGCCGCCGATCGAATCGATCTTGAGGCCCTCGGCCTTTATTTTGTCGCGGACGGCAGTCCAGCCGAGGTGGCCGATGAGGTTCGCGCCGAAGGGATCGAGGGCGGTGACGCGGCAGTCGATGTAGAGATCGCTCTGGGCTCCGGAGGCGAGGGTGAAGGTGCCGGTGCGGACGGACTTTTCGAGAAGGATGGCTTTCAGCGCGGCGGCGGTGTCGGACATGGGGGGAGAGTCGGGAGCCAGGATGCCGGAGTCCAGACGAACTAGGGATGGATTTGGATTCGACGCGCGGGCGTGGTCGCAGGCATGCTGCGGCCCGACCATGGGAATCAAGTTACCGGATCACTCGCTCGCGGGGCCGTTGGAGAAGCGCTGGTTCAGCTGTATGCTGGGTTTCGCCGTGGCCGCGGGAGTGATTTTTTACGGCCGGGTGGCCTTTGTGATGTGGGGGAGGGACGAACTTGCCCGGCGCACGGCAGCGGCGGGAACGGACGAGAGGATGGTGGGGTCGGCGTATGAGTTCCTGCAACAACTCGAGTTGGGAAATCAGATCGGGTGGGCTCTGTTGATGATCGCGAGCGCGGGGTTTTTGGTCTGCGGGGGGATGTGGATGCGGGCGATGAAGATCCGGCGGCGTTCCGGGAAGATTGCGTGAGTGCGGAGCACTTTGCCGGTGAAGAAGATGCGGTTGGACGGCTCTACCGTCGGGAACGGCGCTGCTTCCGGTGGGCTCTCATCTCGGTAGGCCTTTCCATGGGAACATGGATCGCCGCTCGTGCTTATGTCTGGCTCACGCTGCGAGAAATTGCAGGGGTAATGAGCAAAGGGGGATCGGACGAGGAGATTTGGGAATTGGAACGCGGGATGATGGGGTGGGCCAATGTGATGGTGGTGGTTTTTCTAACTGCCTTCACGGCTTTCCTCATCAGTTTCGTGGGCTGGCTCGTAACGGTCCGCAAACGGCGTTTGGCTTTGAACAACCTTCCTCCGAGGCACT
>CBFGPU010000439.1:0-3592 GCA_965650715.1 uncultured Haloferula sp.
AGAGGCGGCGCAGCAGTTGCAGTTTCTCCTGAGCGGACAGACGATCACCCAGGTTCGCGAGGACATTCGAACCGTGAACGTTGTCGCGAGAAGCGCGGGTCCGGAGCGGTTGGATCCAAACAAGCTGGAAGACTTCACTCTCGTGAGCCGGAACGGGAAGCCGATTCCCCTGAGCCAGATCGGGCGGGTGGAGGTTCAACCGGAAGAGCCGCTGGTCAAGCGGCGGGATCGTGTTCCCACCATCACGGTTCAGGGTGACAATGTTGAGGCGACCCAACCGCCGGATGTTTCTTCGGAGATCTGGGCCAAGCTTGCGCCGCTTCGGGAGTCGCTGCCGGAAAACTATCGCATCGAAATGGCGGGTTCGATCGAGGAATCGAAGAAAGCCAACTTGGCGCTGGCTCCGCTTTTCCCGGTCATGCTGTTGTTCATGCTGGCGATCATCATCATTCAAGTGCGCTCTTTCTCGGCGATGTGGATGGTGATGCTGACCGGTCCTCTGGGACTGATCGGAGCAGTGCCGGCGCTGCTCATTTTCCAGCAGCCATTTGGATTCAACGCCATTCTCGGCCTGATCGGGCTGTCGGGTATCCTGATGCGGAACACACTCATTCTGATCGGTCAGATCCATTCCAACCAGGCAGAAGGCCTTGATCCCTACCATGCTATCATCGAGGCCACCGTCCAGCGGTCGCGACCGGTCATCTTGACTGCACTGGCCGCGGTGCTGGCATTCATTCCGCTCACGCATTCGGTGTTCTGGGGTTCCATGGCCTATGTGCTGATCGGAGGGACCGCCGTCGGCACGGTGTTGACGCTCGCCTTTCTCCCGGCCCTTTACGCCATCTGGTTTCGCGTGCACGGGGAGAGAAGCACCGCGGGAGAAGAGGGACGTGAGCCGGTGTCGGGAAGCGGGCTTTTGCCGGGGCTCTGAGTTCCCAGGGCGCTATCGAGTGCTCAAGGGCTTGGTTGGCCGGCGGCGCGAATCCGAATCGGGCGGCGACCCGGGGGCGAGGAGATCCACTTCGATTCCCAATTTCGTCCCGCCGGGGAGTTGTACGAGGAGCGAGTGGCCCTTCGCATCGAGATGCTGCAAGAAAGACATCGCCGCCTTCAACAGGTCATCTTGCAGTTGTTCGGTTCTGCTCGCTGCCATAACGGGAACATCTAGCAGAAAATGTTCCACAACGGTTGATCATTCGGCTAACCTTCCCGTGCCTTGGGTTTCGCGGATTTCCAGGACGGAGGATTCCGGATGGATAGTGCATAATGCACCTGGGGCCGTGCAAATTACACGGCCCGAAACCGGAGCGCCCCCCGGCAAGGGGCAGCCGGAATGCCAGGGAACGCTAGTATCGGGGAGGGGAAAGCTGCCCCTCTCTGAGTGATATTACATCAGGTTTGCGGGAAATCAAATAGGTGAATTCTTCCAGCGTTGAAGAGTTAAATGGGTGTTGTGGTGGCGGCGACGGATCCGCTTGTTCCCGGGAAGATGGGTCGGGGCGGATAGTTGATTTGATTGTTCATCCCGCGAGCCGCAAGGACGCAGTCGTTCCGACTATGGCGGGGGGGCTTTATACGGCAGCTTGGCTGCCTGCTTGCGCCATGGAGAGATCAAGGAGCGGCGACTACCTGGAGGAAGAGCCGGGTGTTACCGCTTAGCTCGGCCGGGCTGAGGGAGAGGATAGCCGTCTCGTAGGCCGGATCTGTTGGAGAGGGCGTGACCGTTTCCTCGACCGCCGAGGCAGGCCACCAGTTCGTTAGGTCGTCGCTGATGCGATAGGAGTAGGCGATGCCCGCGAGTGCGTGGGAGCGGAGGCGGGGGTGGGCGAACCGGAACTCGCCGGAGGCCGGACGGGCGATGAGCAGGGAGGTGGCGGCGAGCGAATCGTCCGAGAGCAGCGGGTTGGTCCCGAAAGCCCATTCGCCGAAGTTGTCCAGCTTGTCGCCATCGGGGTTGGCAGCGGAATCGCCTTCGGAGGAAGTGTCGTTGCCGAACTTCGCGAGACGCCACTCCTGATAGGTGGCAAAGGGATGGACCTCTTGGAAGATCCAGTCTGCGATAAGCTGGGCAGCCTCGAGATCCGCAACGCCGGTGGCGACGGGAGGCATGCGGGTGTAGCCGTTCGCGCCTGCGACACGGTTGAAGAGGATCGACTGCGGTACGCTGCCGGGACCGACGAGCCGGTCACCGGGATGGAGCGGGGCATCGACGGTGGTGCCGTTGATCAGGCCGGTCTGTGCGAGAGGGAGGTGGGCGCGGCCGTCCCAATTGCCGCCGCCGGTGCCGCCGGACTTGTGGCAATAGGCGCAGTTCACATCGAGGTAGGAGCGGACGCGGGCTTCCAGCGACTGCGAGGTTTCGTCCGGCCGATAGTGGCGGGGTAGCGATGCCGGATCTCCTGTCAGGCCGGTGAGATAGCCGGTGGCATCCAACACGGAGAGGAGATCGCCTGTCAGGCCGGAGATCGTGCCAGTGGTGTTGAGCTGGCGGGTATTGAAAGAAAGGGCGTGCCCCGCTTCCGGCGTGTGGCAGGTCATGCATGCCGCACGCGAGGGAATCTCCCAGGTGGCGGTGGCGGGGTTGCCGTCGAGGGTGATGTCGATGTCGAAGCTCCCGCCATCGTCATCGGCGAGGGCGGCATCGGCCTGGGGGCCGCCGTTGATGTCCTTCCAGCGGTAGGCGATGCCGTAGGAGCCGGTGGCGTTGCGGATGAGGAAGCGGGTCTCGATCCGACGGCGCGGCGACCCTGCTAGCGGTCGGCGGTCGGTGTAGCTCTGGCCGTCGATGCTGCGGGTGAAGGTTTCCCAAGCGACGGGGTAATCGAAGTGCTTCACCCAGATCATCCCCGCGGGATAGCTCCAGGGATCGTCCTGCGAGAAGGCGACGGTATCGGCGGTGCTGTTGATGAGGAACCAGCGCTTCTTCTCCGCGTGGTCGGACCAGAAACGGAGGTTCGGCGTATAGGATTGGGCACCGGGATTTGCCGTGAGGTCGCTCAGGTCGGCGAAGAAGTTCGTGGCGGAGAGCGTGGGCGGCAGGGTGCTGTCATCGGTGCCGAGGGTAAGGCGCTTGATGCTGCCGGTGCCCTGGGAGGTGCCGTTGTTGCCGCGGTCGAGGAGCAGGATATCGCCGGTCGATGGATCGGGGAGAAGCCCTGTGATCGCGACTTCGCCACCGAGGCGTTCGACAAGGGGCGTGCCGCCGTCCGGCGAGAGGCTCCAGATGTTCCCGGAGACGTAGTCGGCGAAGATGTACTTGCCTGTTAGATCGGGGATGGCGGTGCCGCGGTAGATGAAGCCTCCGGTGATCGACCTGCCCTGGAGGCTGCCACCGCCGTGGGTGTACTCCCAGAGCGGGGCGACGAGAGTGGCCGCGGATTCGGGCGCGCCGTTGAGGTCGTTGCCGCTGCGCATGCCTGCGACATTGCCTTCGCGCCAGCCCCAGCCGCCGTTGTCGCCGGAGTGGAAGACATTGACCTCTTCCCGGTCGCTGCGCCCGACATCGCCGACCCAGAGTTCATCCACGCTGCCATTGCCATCGGTGTCCTCGGGCGAGAACTGCCAGGGATTGCGGACACCCGTGACGAAG
>CBFGPU010000440.1:0-3591 GCA_965650715.1 uncultured Haloferula sp.
GATACCAGCCGATCTGGCCGGTCAGCGCCTCCATGTACTGGAATGCCCCGCCGAAGTCCTCCGGCGGACAGGCCCGAGCCCCGTCGATCATGATCGGCCCCGTCTCGTCGGATTCCTCTTTTTTCTCCAGCACCACCTCGTGCAGCCAGTCCTCCGCAAAATCGTAGCGGTAGAGCATCCGCATCGGCAGCCGTTTCTTGCCGATGTAATCGGCCAGCGTGACCTTCGTCTCGTCCTGGAATTCCCCGCCCTTCGGCACCTGATCCGCCAAGCCGACCGGCCCGATCACATCCTTCAGATTTTTGCCCGAGCCGTGACGGAATTCGTGCGGGTGCTTGTTCTCCCAACCCATCGCATCCTGGATTGCATCATTGAGCTGCAGGAAGGTGAAGGACGCCGGCACGGAAAACCGCCGCCAGATTTGCGGGGTGATCTGGTAAAGGAAGACTTTGACGACGATGCGCGGCTCAGACATGGGGAGAGGCTAGGCGCAGGATTCCCCGCGACGCAAACCGCAAGTTGCTCGCGAATCACACCGGGACCACCGCCGCGCGCCCGCTTTCCACCACGAAAGACGCCGGCGTGTGCAACTCCGCCCCAGCCCGGGTCACGAAATCGATGGTCCGGAAGTCCGCCCGCCACACCTTGCTGTCGATGGTGCAGCTCACGTACCCGCGGTGATCGCTGTGGTACTTCACGCAGGGGTTCTCCGCCGTCAGGTCCGGCAGGTAGCCCGGGATACCCTTGCCATTGCCCTTCGAGGTAATGGATGTGCAGACAAACTCGGATCCTACCGAGGACGAATCCGGTTGGCCGGGCATGCAGGTCAGTTCATTCGCCCAGTGGGTGTGGATATCACCGGTCAGCACCACGGGGTTCGAGACCTTCAGATCGCGGAAGGCATTCAGCACCGCCTGACGCTCGACCTCATAGCCCGGCCACTGGTCCATACTGCAGCGTTCCTCCTCACCCTTGAAGCGGTCCACCCGTGCCATCATCACCTGCTGCGCCAGCACGTTCCAAGTAGCTCGGGATTTCCCGAGTTCGCCGAACAACCACTCGCGCTGGGGCGCACCGAGGATCGTCGCGTTGGGATCCAGCGCGCCGGGCTCCAAGCATTTCAGACCATCTCCGTTCGGTTGGTCGCTGCGATACTGACGGGTGTCCAAAACGTGGAAGTCCACCAGTCCGCCGTGCCTCACGCTCCGGTAGATTTTCATGCCGGGTCCCTTCGGAATGCAGGCCGCGCGCAGCGGCATGTGCTCGTAGTAGGCTTGGTAAGCGGCCGCGCGGCGGTTCAGGAAGGTCGCCACGGCCACGTTCCGCTCCTCGGAACAATCCCCCGCGCAATTGTTGTCGAACTCGTGGTCATCCCAAGTCACCACCCAGGGCGCATTTCGATGCATCGCCTGCAGCGC
This sequence comes from uncultured Haloferula sp., assembly GCA_965650715.1. Taxonomy (GTDB): domain Bacteria; phylum Verrucomicrobiota; class Verrucomicrobiia; order Verrucomicrobiales; family Akkermansiaceae; genus Haloferula. The sequence continues at coordinate 1,419 of CBFGPU010000440.1, forward strand.
CGGGTCGGTTTTGTACTGAGCATGCCGATTGCGGTAGTCCGCGAGCGTCATGATCTCCGCGCTGTTGTGCTTGCGGATCTGCCCTTCCTTGGCTGGCCCTTCGTAAATGTAGTCGCCCAGATGGAAGACGAGGTCGGGGCTCTCCTCCAACATGTGCTGGTAAGCCGTGTAGAATCCCGCCTCCCAGTGCTGGCAGGAGGCAAATGCCATCTTGAGCATCGAGGTCTCGTTCGCCGCGCGGTCGGGGCTCTCCAGAGTCCGGGTCCTACCGCGCGGGCTGATCTCCGCACCCGCCCGGAATTCGTACCAATACCAGCGGTCGGGTCTCAAGCCGGTGACCTCGACGTGGACCGAGTGGGCCCAATCCGGGCTCGCCACTTCCTTGCCCTTCGCCACGACCTTGGTCATCGCCTCGTCCTCGGCCACGCGCCAGTGGACCCACACCGGCTCATCCGGCATCCCGCCGCCCTCGAGCGGCTGGGGGGCGAGACGCGTCCAGAGCACGAATCCATCCGCGGACGGATCCCCCGAAGCCACGCCAAGCTGGAAGGGATAGGCTTGGAACGAAGGACGCTCCCTGGCCACCGGGGCATTCCCCCAGGCACGGCTCGCGCCGAGTGCCACCAGCATCGAACCGGAGGCACCCAGGAACGAGCGGCGGTTCAGGCGGGGCGATTCGAGCGGGAAAACCGGACGCGGGAAGGGCGAGTTCATGAAGTCCATGATACTGCGCATTCGTGCAATTTTTTCAATCAACGGATTGGTCACGAAACGGCGCTGGACCCGGTATCCCCTATTTCGACCCGGCCCACTTCACCGCATTCGCGAGCACCTTCCGGAAGTCCTGGTGCTTGTGTGCGGCACGATCGTGCCCCGGCGCGATGCACACGACCCGGGATTTCGGATTCGCCACCGTCCACACCGAAGGATGCTTCCTTCCGGTCTGCCCGGACACGGAGGTTTCCATCAAGATTTCCACCTTCGCCTTCGGATCGAGCACGATCTGGTAGTGCTCGTCGTGGATCCGGAACTCGCGGCTCACCCCCGCCAGCACTGGATGCTCCGGCTTGAGGGCGGTGACGCCAAATTCACCCAACGGATCGTGCGCCCGGGAGCCGCCGCCGACATAGGTCGCGTTGTACTCCGGCCAGTCGGGCCAGTTGTACCAAGTCGCCGGGTGCAGCAGCACCAACCCGCCGCCGCGTGCGACGAAGGCATCGAACGCCTTCCTGAAGTTCCCGCTGCGCGCGTACCCCGCATCGTTCGAACTGAAGAGCAGCACATCCGCCCGGCCGAGTTGCTCCGCCGCCGTCTCGGGACTAGAAGTGTAGTAGGTCTCGATGCCACCCGCCTCCCGGAGGATCGTCTGGTCCTCGCGGTCGTACCATGCCGTGAAGTCGTGCGAACTCCCGCCACCCGCCAGCAACACCCGGAGCATCCCGGGCGACGCCTTTTCCGGAAGCCCGGCGTTATCGGACGGCACCGGTCCGCCGTCTGCTGGCGGCGGAGCCATCGCACCGCTCTTATCCGCCGATTCCAGGGTAATCGCGGCCACCATCGGCACCGGCGCGCTGTCGGCACTGGTGAGGACCAGCTCCTCGATCGTCACAGCAGGCTTCTTCAGATCGCGCCAGAGATAGCGGAGCTGCCCGTGGTTTGTCAGATCCGTCCACGCCGAACCGGGAACATCGATCCGCCCGACGTGATCGGCAATATCCACGCCGTTCCGAAGTACGATGCTTTCCATAGATCCATCGGAATACCGGACCTCGATGGTCAACAGCGGTTCCTGATCGTTTACCGCCGGAAAACCCCAGCCTGCCACCCCGCCCAGCAAGTGCAGACGGCCCGCCTCGAGACCCACGGGGATCTCCACCCGTTGCGGCATCTCGTGGCCCACCGCATTCGGGTCCAGCCCGCCCTTCAGCACGATCACGTTCTTTCCTCCGGAGGTCGTTGCCGGATCCTGCAGTTGGAAGGGCACGCCCCGCTCTTCCACCATGCCGTAGCGCTTCAGGCCCACCCGGTCGGCCGGTGCTTCGCGGGAGAGATAGACACCGCGACTGCCGTCGGCCGTCGCGGCCTTGCCGAGGGCCACCGTATGAAAACGCTGCTCACCGGAGCGCAGGTAGGTCACCAGGTCGCGCAGGGTTTCCGGGCCCAGCGCCTCAAA
>CBFGPU010000441.1:0-3586 GCA_965650715.1 uncultured Haloferula sp.
GGCTTCGCCCGGGGCCGTGGAGACCTGTCCGATCTGGGTGAAGGGCCCCATGCCACTGCTGAGGTTCACGTCGAGCGAGAATTGGCTGTCGGCATCCGTCTCGTACTGGTCGAGGGTGGGGGAGTAGCTCTGCACGTCCACCCGGTTCAGCGAGGGGCGGAACTTCATGATGCGCATCCAGCCGTCGCCGCCGTTGCTGCGGCCCTGGTAGTCGGCGAGGAGCGAGTGGACGGTGCGTCCCTGGAAGGTGTCGCTGCGCCGGCCTTCGCCATGGATGTGGCCGCCGTGCATCAGGATCAAGTTGGGGTTGTCCTTCAGCGCCTCGTAGATCGCGGAACCCTGATTGCTGAAGGTGGCGGGGTTCCCGGTATTCACCATGTGGTGGGTGATGACGATGCCGCGGCGTGCCGGATGAGCCTTGAGAAGTGCGTCGGCCCAATCGAGGTCCGCGGTGTCGGGCGTCGTGTCGTACTCGAAGCTGATCACGATGAAGTCCATGCCGCCCGCGGTGAAGAGCGTGTAGTTGTTGTCCGCCTTCGAGGGCTCCGAGGTGCCGCCGTAGTAGGACTTGCCGTCGAAGTGGTTGTTGCCGGTGTCGGGATGAACGCCGAAGTAGCGGTTGAACCACTCGGTGGTGCCGTCGGCATTGCCGATCGGGGTTTGGTCGTGGTTGCCCACGGCCATGATATAGGGCACGCCTTCCTCAAGGAAAGTGGTCGCGGGATTCTCGAGGCGGTACATCGCGTTCGAGGCATTCGCCCATTCTTGGGCGGCGGTGGTCGGATCGTCGCCGTGCTGGGTGATATCGCCGAGGTGGAGCACGAAGCCGATGTTCTCCACCTCCCGCTCCGCCACGATCCAATCGGTCTGCGCCGAGAAGATGGCCGCGAGATCGCCGCCGACGTTCTCCGAGTAGAACTGGGTGTCCGGAAGGGCCACGACGGTGAAGGAATCGGACGGTTCGACCGCTGCAACACGCCGGCCATGGAAGGTGACCTGCAGGTTGCCGCCATCGACATCGCCCGCCGCGATGCGGAGTTCCGCGTTCACGGGCACCTTGATCGCCTCGTCCGCAGGCGAGATCACGGAAGCGGTGGGCGCGTGGTTCTCGCCGGTGGCGGAGAGCGAGAAGAAGGCGAAGCTGAAGGCGTCCTCCGTGGCGCTCGCCATGTTCTGGAGCGCCGGGACCTGGGGGAAGGTGCCGGTCAGGTCACGGCTTTCAATGATCCAGCGGTTGTTGGCAGCGTCCCAGCTTGAAGCGAGGATGTTGTCGATGTTGTTCGTCCCGCCGCCTTCGGGGCTGAGGATGAGCGTGCCGGTCGCCTCCGAGTGGCCCGTGATCTGGAGATACCACTGGCCCGTCCCGCCCTTGGTCACGGTGAAGTTGCCTCCGGCGACATCGGTCGAGCCGTTGCCGTTCACCCGGCCGATCGCGGCGAGGTGGTTGCTTCCCACGGCGCTGACGGGAAGGTAAGCGAAGCCGGCGCCGTCGTTTTCGTAGTTGGTTCCATTGGCACCGCTGTCGTGGCAGAAGATGTTGAAAGTGCCGTCCGCGTTCGCGCGGGAGAGGGCAAAGTTGTCTTCGTTCTTCGCGCCGGTCACCAGCAGCACGCCGGCCTGGGATGCATTCGGAACCAGGCCGTTCAGATCGAGCGCGTACTGTCCGGCGGGCGAGGCGAGATCGGTGAACTGCACGCCCAGCGCGATGCCCGGGCTGCCGGTGAGCGTGGTCATTTCGCCGTTGTTCGCGCTGTTGGTCACCACGCCGCCGATGAACTCGTCATAGGGCAGGTAGGCGTAGGAGGCGTTGTAGTTCACCTCGATGCTGTCGTCGGCCTCCGCCCAGTGGATGGCGATCCAGTATTTGCTTGTCGCCGCATCGATGGCGAGGCTGCTGGTGGCGAAGAAGTCGCCGGTCGCCGGTCCGCCGACGCTGCTGTCATTGCGGGCCCGCTGTGCGAGGGAACTCAACAAGACGCCGCTGCCGGTGTCGCTGGCGTTCCCGAAGGTCATGTTGTAGTCGCCGCGGTTGGCGTTGCTCTGGAAGGCTCCGCCCGCGGAGCTCCCCGGACCCATGGCGAGGGAGATGCCCGGCGTGGCGTGGGTCAGCGGGTTGTTGTTATTCGCCAACTGGGTGACCTGAAGGGTCCCGAACTCGGCGGAGTGCGCTGCCAAAGGGAACGCGGAAGCGAGGAGAAGCAGGCGTGTGGTGAGCATCATGGCGGGAATCCGCAGAGCCCTAACCGCTTCGTGTCGCCATCAAACCTGCATCGTGTGATGAAATCGCGACGTGAATGTTTGGTCACCTTATGTCATCCCCGTGTCGGATTCCGGTGACGGAATCTTCAGCCTGGCGAGCAACGGCTTCGTCGGCCTTGAGCTTGTTCTCGGCCTTCCTGCTGGTAACCACCGCGACGCGCTGCTGGTAGTCCTTGCCGCGCTTCCTGGAGGAAGGCAGGGCCTCTAACAGAGCGAGAGCGGAATCGCAGGCCGCCGCAGCCTCGGCGAAACGGGCCGCCTTTTCGAGGATCTCCGCACGCCTCAGCGAGAGATCGACGGCGGGACGGAAGCGTGCTTCGAGGGCATCGATGCGGCGCACGGCGGAGTCGTAGCGTTCCAGTTCCACCTCGATCCCGATCGCCTTGTGCTGCAAACCGCTCAGGCATCCGACCTTCGCGAGGCACTGGTCGATGACCTTCACCGCGGCATCCGGCTCGCCGCTTTCCTGAAGCCATGCCGCGCAGAGCAGGGTGTCACCCGGTCCGGGTTTCGCCGCGAGGTCGATGTGCTTGCGCATGGCAGCGATGGCTTGTGGCCGCTGGCCGACCGCTTCTTCCGCGCGGGCGAGAAACTTCCACGCTGCCTCGGAGCGGGGATGCCGGACGACCAGCGATCTTGCCTTCTCGACCGCCTCTCCTTGCTTGCCCAAGTCGAGCGACAGGCGGGCATCGAGCAAGAGAACCTCAGTGTCAGTGGACCCGGCTTCCAGCAGGTTCGCGATGACTTCGGCGGCAGGCGGAAGCTGTTTCGTCAGAAGAAGCATGTCGGCCTTCCGCAACAGGAGTTGCGTATCGCCCGGCTTCTCCAACAAGTGCGCCTCGATCTCGTCCAGCGTGTGGCGCGGATCCGGATGAGCGCGGAGCGGCGCGATCAGGAGCGCGGCGAGGAGGAGAACGTGCTTCATGGCCGAAGCAGCCACCTATGTCGCGAACAGTCCTTGAATCCCGATTGTGTGATGAAATCGGAACATGACGCTTCCGTCACCGGACGGGTGCCGCCGATTGCCCTTGTCATCCCGCCGCATTCATTCCGCGCTATCGCCATGGACGCCACCGATCTCCGCCGGATTCCGAGTTCCGATCCTCACCGGGCCTATCGCTATCGGGACGGTCTCTACGCCGCGGATCTGGTGACGACCGCCTTGGTTCATCTCGATTTCTTCTCGTGGCTCGCGGGAAATCCGTCCGACCTCGCCGGGATCTGCCGTCACTTCGGTTTCGCGGAACGTCCCGCCGACGTGATGATGACACTGTTCGCGGCGAACGGCTTCGTCGTCGAGCTGCTGGAGATGCGGGTGCGTGTGCGA
>CBFGPU010000442.1:0-3586 GCA_965650715.1 uncultured Haloferula sp.
ATGGCGGAGATGCCGCTGAAATCGGGCACTTCGTTCCATAGCCGCCATTCGGCAATGGAGTTTCCGGTCCGGCGGGGTTTGCGGCTGAAGCCGCAAACCGACCAGCCGGCCGCACTGGCTTGCCGGGCGAGTTCACGGCCAATGAAACCGGCAGCTCCGACAATGCCGAGGGTCTCGGTCCGAGGGGTCATTTCCCAACAATTCCCTCGCCGGGCCGATCCCGCAACCGCTTTCAGGCTTTCCCCTTTACTTCAAATCCGGGAGCCCGTCTCATCCCGCCACGATGAGGCTCGCCGCTCTTCCCGCCATTCTCCTTTCCACGGTCCGGCTTGCCGCGCAGAACCCCGACGTCGAACCGATACCCGAGGTCCCCGCTCCCGGCGAAGTGGTCGTTCCCATCGCCCCCGTTCCGCCGCCCCCTGGCCTCGAACTCTTCCCCGGCCAGACCGCCGGCGTTCCCGGGATGCCGGAGAACATCAAGATCAAGCGAACCGGCCCGGCCAACGACTTCGACCTCGTCAATCAGATCTACACCTTCTCCGGTCCCTTCGAGGTGGAGACGGACAACGGCGCGACGCTGAGGTCGCAGAAGGCCGTCTGGAAGGGCAAGGAGAGCAAGTTCTACATCGATGGCGACGTCAAGATGACGACCAAGGAGGGGATGGAGGTCTTCGCCGACCACGCCATCGCCGACACCGCCGCCAAGTCCGTGACCCTGACCGGGAATGTGAGCGTCTATCGCGGCAACCTCCTCCAGCGCGGCGACCAGGTCGTTTATTTCTGGGACAAGGAGCAGATGGATGCCACCGGCCTGCGAGCGGGCGTGGACCCCTTCGTGCTCGAAGCCGGCCGCTTCACCATCGAGGACCGCGGCGGCAAGCAGGTCTATGTCGGCCACGACGCCGGGGTCACCACCCACGATGTCGAGGAGCCCGGGTTCTGGCTCCGCGCCAAGGAAACCACCATCTATCCGGACGACAAGGTCACCTTCAAGAACCTGCGCCTCTATGCCGGAGACACTCCGATTTTCTGGCTGCCCTATCTTTCGCAACCGCTCGATGCCGATCTCGGCTATCACTTCGTGCCCGGTGCCCGCTCGAACTGGGGTGCCTTCCTCCTGAACAGCTACGGCATCATGCTCGGCGGCACGCCGAATCCGGAAACGGGCGAGAACGAGGATGCCTGGCTTCTTTCCCGGTGGCACTTCGACCTGCGCACGCGCCGCGGTGTGGGCACCGGCGTGGATCTGCTGGATACGCGCCAGGAAAACAACCCGAACCTCACCGGGCTTTCGCTCTACTACACGAACGACCTCAACCCCGACGTGAGCCGCACCGGGATTACCCGCGGCTTCGTCAACGAGGACCGTTACCGCTTCGCCCTGCAGCACCGGGTGCCGTTGGAATTCGAGGAAGACGCCGAGTGGCGCGTGGACAGCAACCTGAATATCCTGAGCGACAACTACTATCTGGAGGACTTCGAGCCGGAACTCTTCCGCACCGATCCGAATCCGGACAACACCATCGGCCTTTTCCGCCGCGACGAGGGCACCCTCTTCAGCGCCTTCGCCCGTCTGCGGCCGAACGAATTCTACCGCTCGGACACGCGCACGCCGGAGATCGCGATGGACTTCGCGCGCCGTCCGCTCTTCGACTTGCCGATCCTGCACGAGGGCAGCATCTCGCTTTCCTTCATCGAGGAGGAAATCGGCAGCGCTTCGCTTTCAGCGATCCGCCCGCTGTTGCGCCTGCCCACGAACGACCCGCTGGTGCCGGTGCTGCTTGACCAGTTGCCGACCTACGAGCGGCAGCTCATCCAGATGATCCGCTCGCTGCCGCCCGGCAGTCCCGCATTGCCGGGTCTGATCGACCAGCTCTCGAGCCCCGGCTACAACCGCTTCCACACCTATCAGGAAATCTCGATGCCCACGAACGTGGGCGGCTGGCTCAGTGTGACTCCGGAACTCGGTGTCGGTTACAGCCGCTATTGGGAGGTCAACGGACCCTCGGATTCCATCGACCGCTTCCACATGCATGCGGGAGCGGAGGCCTCGATGAAGTTCAGCAAGGACCTCGGTGCCGCGAACAACCGCACCTTCGGTCTCGATGGCTTGCTGCACGTGGTCCAACCTTACGCCCGCTACTCCTACATCTCCACGGACGACCTCGATCCCTTGTTCCCGGCGGTCGACCGCGAGACCTTCAGTACCCGGCCCCAACCGCTGGCCGTGCCGAGCTTCACCGCCATCGACAGCATCCGCGACTGGAACATCATCCGGCTCGGGATGCGCAACAAGCTGATCACCCGGCGCGACGGCCAGAGCTTCGACTGGCTCTCGATGGATACCTACATGGACGGGTTCATCACCGATCCGGACTACGACCGCAACTTCTCGAACCTCTACAACGACCTGCGCTGGAATCCCCTGCCCTGGTTCGGGATGAACCTGGAGACGCAGTTCCCGGTGATCGACTCGGGCTCGGGCTTCTCCGAGGTGGCGGCACGCGCCCGCTTCATGCCGAACGAGAACCTCGAGTTCTCCATCGGCCACCGCATCCTGGACAACCACCCGGTGCTGACCGACTCGAACCGCATCGACCTGCGCGCCTATACCCGCCTGGGCAACAAGTGGGGTGCGGGATTCTTCCAGCTCTGGGAACTCGACGACGGCACGCTGGAAGTCCAGCAGTATACCCTGCACCGCGACTTCAACCACTGGGTCGCCTCGATGGGCGTGACCCATCGCGACAACCGCTTGCAGGATGAATTCGGCCTGATCTTCAGCTTCACTCTGAAGGAATTCCCCTCGGCCTCCGTGCCCTTCAAACTCGACGCCCAGTAAGACCCCATGACTCCCGAAAAGCTCTTGGAATCCCTCAGGTTCCGCTACGCGACGAAGCAATTCGACCCGGCGAAGAAGATTCCTCAAGCAGAGTGGGAGGTCCTCGAGCACTCGCTGGTGCTCGCGCCCTCGTCCTTCGGATTGCAGCCATGGAAGTTCCTGGTGATCGACAGCCCGGAATTGAGAGCCCAACTGCGCACCAAGTCCTGGGGGCAATCGCAGATCACCGATGCCTCGCACCTGGTCGTCTTCACGACCCGCACCGACATGGACGAGCCGCATCTCGACCGCTTCTTCGCATCCTTGGCCGTCGATCAGAATCGCACGCCCGAAAGCCTCGAAGGCTACCGCAAGGTGGTCGCGGGGTTCGCGGCCTCGATGACGCCCGAGGCCCGGCATGCCTGGAATATGCGCCAGACTTACATCGCGCTGGGACAGTTCATGACCTCCGCGGCGGTACTCGGGATCGACACCTGTCCCTTGGAAGGTCTGGAGCCCGCCGGGTACGATGAGATCCTCGGCCTAGCCGGCAGCGGCTACGCCACCTCCGTCGCCTGTGCCGCCGGCTACCGGTCCGCGGAGGACAAATACGCCGCGGTGCCCAAGTCCCGCTTCCCGCTGGAAGAGATCATCGAACACCGCTAGGGCTGGCGGGCCAGCGACCCTGTGGCTACCGCGGCTCGCGGCAGGCCGTGGTTGCGGCGGCCCGCAAGAGGGCGGGTTTCCCCGCGCACCGGCAATCCC
>CBFGPU010000443.1:0-3570 GCA_965650715.1 uncultured Haloferula sp.
CAGCCCCAGGCCGGTGCCCGCGCGGCCCTTATTGCCGCCTGCGGGGACATGGAGGACCGGCTCCGTGGGCTCGTGGATTCCCATGGCCGCGTGGCCGACGAGATCCACCAGTTGCGGAAGCTCGGCAAGCGCCTCCGCGGCGGTCTCGCGATGATCGGCGAGCCGAAGCCCTGCATCCGCTGGATCTCCGTGATCGGACGCATGCTCGGCGGTTCCCGGGATGCCGTGGTGCGTGCCAAGACGTGGCATTCCTTGGGGGTGGACTCCACGGCCGCCGGAGCCGTTGAAGCCGCGATCCGGGATTTGCTCGAATTGGAGTCGGACGCCTCGATCCGCAGGCCTCCCCAGGCGGTGATCGACTGGTCGCTGGCCGCCGTCGGCCAGATCAAAGGCCGCCTTGAGTCGCACTCGCCGGAGGAAACCGCCCGCAAGGCTTGCGAGGGAGCCTCGTTGCTCCGCCGCCGGCTCAAGCGCCGCCTGAAACGGACTCTCGAGCGGGTCGAGAACGAGGATTTCCACGACTGCCGGAAAGCCGCGAAGGCGTGGCTCGGCGGCATGTCGATCGTTGCCCCGTCCCTGCCGCTTCCCGGCAAGGAGGAGACCGAGAAGCTCGCCGGCAATCTGGGGGACGAGAATGACCTGGAGGTTCTCGCCGCGTGGCTCACGAGCCGGGGCTTCTCGCCCGCGACCGCGAAGTCGGCTTGGAAGGTTCTCCGCAAGCGGCAGGAAAAGGTTCGCCGCCGCTCGATCTCCCTCATCCGCAAGGACCTGCTGCCAGCCCTCGCGGGGAAAGGTTAGCGGATCATTGGCTGACGGCCGTCACCTTTCGATCGGACGCTCCGGCCAGCGCCTCCACGCGCTTCTTGTAGGCGAGGCCGAAGCGGTCCTTGTCGACGGTCACCTGCCAGTTGAGCTTCTGCTGCTCGTCCGGGTCGCGGGACATGGCCAGGTATTCCTGCTCCTTGGCGGGTCGCAGGACCTCGCTGCGGCCCACAATCACGCGCACCTGCTTGTCCGGGGCAGGGGTGACTTCCAGCGGCAGGATGGCGGCGGTCTTGGCCTCCGGCACCACCCAGAAGACCCGCAGGCCGTCGGCTCCGAAGTAGCTGGTCCACCAGGTCTCGACCATCGCCTTCGCCTCGCTTTCCAGCAGGCCGGTGGCGGTCAGGCCCGCGACCATGTCGCGGTAGACCGCTTCGTTGAATTCGCCGTGACCGAGGAGTTCCGCCGCATCCGGTAGCTCGGGGTCGCTGTTGCGGACGGTGAAATCGCTCACCTTGACCACGGCGGATCGGCTGGCGTCCACTCCGCTCTTCAGGGTCTTCCAGCGGGTGTAGGTGCCGCGCTTCTTCTCATAGACGAAGACGAAGGGGATCGCGCTGCCGGTCTGGTTCGAGAGTTTGAGCGTGTCGTCGCTATCCACGGTGATTTTCAGGCCGGGGTCGAAGTTCCCGATGCCGCGGTAGAAGAGGAAACCCTCCTTTTCGCCGTTCGCCACCTGCACGACGTTCGCCTCCGGCACCCGTGGCTGCGTCCAGTGCTGGGTTTCGCCGGGCTTGAAGAGGATGGCTTGCTTGGACTCGGCGGGGGAGAGCACCCGGGCCTGCCATTCGATCGAGCCCTTCCAGCCCTTGGAGAAATCGATCCGCATTCTTTCATGCCTCTGGGCCGGCGTGAGTTCCTCCTCGGTGGGCGGCGGCACGGGCAGGATTTCGCCGCCGCTGCGCTGGGGATACCACTGGCTGATGGTCCCGCCCTCGAAGCCGACCTTGACCGTGGCGTCGAAGGCCCTGTCGGAGTGGAAGTAGATCACGGGGGTCTCCATCTTGACCGTGACCCCGGCGACCGGGCGGGACATTCCTTTGCCGAAGCCGTTCTCCCAAGAGAGGTTCCCGTTTTCCAGTCCGAGGTGGGAATGTGCGAAGTGGGGCAGGGGGGATTCCTCCCGCTCCAGCCCGGTCAGCAGCACCCCGTCCGATCCGGACACGGTGGTAAAGGTGCCCCACTCGTGGAGCGTGTAGGCGGAGGCGTGGGCCGCCGTCAGCAAAAGCACGGTGATCGTTTTCATAACACCCCACCATGGCCGCGGGTTCGGCGGAGGGGCAAGATCGCCTGTGCCGGTTTACCGAGAATTTACCCCGGGGCGGATCCCCGGCGAAAAGGATTTCCCATCCGCCGCCGCGGTGCTACCCATCGGCATCGTCCGCACGGAATCATGAAACAGCTTATCGCCCCCTTGCTTGCCCTTGCCGTCCTCTCCGGCGGAATCTCACGCGCCCAGGAGGCCGCCCGGCTGAAGATCGCAACCGTGGACATGCAGGCCCTGACGCAGGAGTATAACAAGACCAAGACCACCCGGGCCAAGATGGAGAAGGACATCGCCCGGGTGAAGGCGGACGGCGAGCAGCGGATGAAGCAGCTTCAAGAGCTGGCGAAGGTGGTCGAGGATCTGAAGAAGCAGATCGACGACCCGTCCATCGCCGAAGCCAAGCGCCGCGACCTGATGAATACCCGCCAGCTCAAGGGCCAGGAGCTCCAGACCTTGCAGGGCGAGTTGGAAGATTTCGTGAAGCGCAAGGACCGCGCGGTGAAGGAACAGATCATGGTGGAGATGAAGACCATTCTCGGCGAGATCCGCGAGAAGGTGCAGAAGCACGCCGAGGGCGAGGGCTACGACTACGTCCTCGACAAGGCCGGCATCAGCACCTCCCAGGTCCCGATCCTGCTCTACACCAAGGACGCCACCGACATCACGGAAGTGCTCCTGAAGAGCATCAACGAAGGCGTGCCCGCTCCGGAAGCCGCCGAACCGGAAAAGGTCCCCGAAGGGAAGTAATCCGGACAGTCTTTCGAGATTCAACGCGCCGCATCTTTTCCGGAGGATGGCGGCCGTGCTTGCAGAGCGGCGGATTTCCCTTGGTTTTCGTGCCTGCCCCCGCCGGGCCTTTCGGAGAAAGGTCCCTGCCTCGCGCGATGGCGAGCTTACGCCTGACCTCGCCGCGCCCGCACCGCCGCGGCGAATTTCTCCAGTACCTCTACGGTGTCGTCCCAGCCGATACAGGCGTCGGTGACCGATTGGCCGCGGGTCAGCTTGGAGAGATCCGGCACCAGCTTCTGGTTTCCTTCGACCAGATTGGATTCGACCATGGCGGCCACCACCGTGCGCGAGCCTTCCTCGATCTGCTTGCAGAGGGCATTCGCGACGAGCGGCTGGTTGCGGTAGTCCTTCATCGAATTGCCGTGCGAGCAATCGACCATCACATGCGGCGGCAGACCCTGCTCGCGCAGCATCTTCTCGACCTCGTCGATTGCCTCCTTTTCGTAGTTCGGCCCGCTTTTGCCGCCGCGCAGGATGATATGGCAGGAGTCGTTTCCGGTCGTCGAAACGATCGCCGAGACACCCTGCTTGGTGACGGACAGAAAATGGTGCGGACGCGAGGACGACTGGATCGCATCCAGCGCGATCTGGATCGAGCCGCCGGTGCCGTTCTTGAAGCCCACCGGCATCGACAGGCCGGAGGCCAGCTCGCGGTGGACCTGGCTTTCCGTGGTGCGGGCGCCGATGGCTCC
>CBFGPU010000444.1:0-3570 GCA_965650715.1 uncultured Haloferula sp.
TCCGACGTCACCCTGGTACCGAACACGGATGCGGTGAAGTCGGTCCGCGCGGGCTTGCGCCTACCCAAGGCTACACTCGCTCCCAAGGAGCAACGCACTATCCAGTATGAAGTCTTCGCTGGTCCGAAGCAGAACCGGATTCTCCGCAAGATGGAAGCCCAGTGGGGTGCCGAATGGGGTGCTCTAATGAATTACGGCATCTTCAGTCCGTTCAGCCGCTTCATGAACACATCGCTGAGCGCGGTTCACCGCGTAGTGGCAAAATTCTCCGACAAGTGGTCCTGGGGGATCGCGGTGGTGGTGCTCACGATCCTGCTGCGGGTTGCGATCTGGCCGCTTTACAACCGCTCGAATCGGACCATGAAGCGGATGTCCAAGCTCAAGCCGGAGATGGACAAGCTGCGGGAGAAGTATCCGGACGACCCGCAGAAGATGAACCAGGAGATGATGGGCCTGTACCGCAAGTACGGCATCAATCCCCTGGGTGGCTGTTTGCCGATGTTCGCGCAAATCCCGATCTTCTTCGGTTTCTACCAGATGCTGCTCCACGCGGTGGAGATGCGCGGCCAAGGCTTCCTGGGCTGGGTGACGGACCTCTCGCAGCCCGATACCGTCTACCATCTTCCAATCCTGGGGGGGATCCCGATCAACCCGCTGCCGATCCTGATGGCGATCACCAGCTTCGGGCAGATGGCGATGATGCCGAATACCGGCGGGGACAGGACGCAGATGATGATCATCAAGTTCATGCCCTTCATCTTCCTCTTCGTCTGCTACGACTTCGCTTCAGCGCTGGCGTTGTATTGGACCACCTCGAACGTCTTCTCGATCGCCCAGACCTGGCTGAGCAACCGCTTGCCCGAACCCGAACTGAAGGCGAAGGCCGGAGGCGGGAAGAGCTTCATGGAACGCATGGCGGAGAAGGCGGAGGAAGCCCAGCGCATGCAGAAGATGCGGCAGGCGAGCGGCCGGGTGGTTGATCCGGGGGACGATCCGGGCTCCTCGAAGAAGCGTCCGCCGCGCACCGGGGGTTGATTCCCGAGAGTCGTGACGACAAAACCTCGCGTGGCTCCACGCGAGGTTTTTCGTTTCAAGCTGGACGACTCAACTCGTCACCAATACCGGATTGGACGAATCGCCGTAAGCGGTTAGCTTAATCCCGATGGCAGGCGAACGGAGAAACGTGCTGGGCGGGGTCCTCGAACCCTGCTCGACCCGCCCGATGACGGGCTTCTTCCGGGACGGCTGCTGCCGCACCGGGCGCGGGGATGTGGGCGTGCACGTGGTCTGTGCGCAGGTGACGGAGGAGTTTCTGGCGTTCTCGAAATCCCGCGGGAACGATCTTTCGACACCGCGGCCGGAGTTCGATTTTCCCGGTTTGAAGCCGGGCGACCGCTGGTGCCTCTGTGCCTCGCGGTGGAAAGACGCGCTCGAGGCAGGCAAGGCCCCGCCGGTGGTGCTGGAGTCCACCCACGAAGCCGCGCTGGAGTTCCTGGACCTCGCGGATTTGCGGGCCCATGCGCACCACAAGTAGGCAAGCTATTCGCCCGCCTTCACCCGGTAGAAGATACGACCCTCGCCATCCGGAATCGGGACTTCGATGATCTGGCCGCTTCCGAGGACGGTTTCCACCTCGATCCAAATACCGAGATCGGAACTGGACTCGACGGTGTAGCCGATGCCCGCCGCTCCGGGAAACGAAAGCTGGTCGCCGGACGGGGAGAGCAGGACGCGGAAGATCGATCCGGCCTCGAGCGGATCGGTACCGAAGGCGAGTTCGTCGGTATCCGGCTGGGTATCGTTGTCGTCGTCCGGGTCGAGCGAATCGGCGAGCCCGTCGCCATCCGTATCCGGATCGCTGGCGGGAAGGAAGGTCACGCTGAGGTTGTCGATCGCGATGCCTTGGGAGGGCAGCGCCGGCACGCTGAAGGCCTGACCGCTGTTGGGCTGGCCGGCGCTGTAGGACAGGCCGGTGAACTGCGCCCAAGTGAAAGCGGACGCCTGCCCTCCCGTGCCGGTGAGGCCGACCGACGACACTCCCTCCGCGGGAGCCGGATCCTGATCGACGCCGATGTCCACCGAGGTCATGCCTGCGGCAGGTCCCTCGGATGCGGTGAGGACGCCTTCGTAGGAGATGAAGTGGAGCACCTGCGAGGTAGCCGTGTTGACCACGGCAAAGCCGTCGCGGGCACCGTTCTGGAGCCCGTTCGAGGGCAACTGGGCGACGTGGAGCGAGTAACCGTCGAAGGTTCCCGCCGGGGTGAAGTCCGATGCGAGATTGAGAGTGTCGTAGACAACCCCGCTGCCGGCGGTCTCGCCGTTGTAGAGAACGATATCAATCTGCGACAATTGACCGGTGAAGCCCGGTGCCACGGCGACTTCGATAAACTCCCCGCTATCGGTACTAGCGTCATCGTAGTGGAACTCGTTGATGAACACGTCCGCCGGTGCCACGCCTCCGCCTGTCCCCGGGGTGAAAGTGATGCGCAGTTCGAAGCTCGCTCCGGGCGGAATGGCCAGCCCTGACGCGACGGTGGACAGCGGGGTGCTCGTTCCTCCGGCGACCGGTCCGGTGGGAAGAACGGTGCTCGCGGCATAGGCAAGCTCCGGCAGCGGGATGCTGGATCCATCGTAGGACAGCTCCGCACCCAAGGTGTCCGCCGTGCCGGCAAGGGCGCCGCGCCATTGCTCGACATCGAATGCGATCTCGAGCGCGGTCAGGACCTCCTCCGAATCGTTGACGAAGGTGGCGGCGGCGACCGTGACATCGCCATCCGGCAAAACGCCCAGGGAGGCGTCCGCAGCGGAACCGTAGGCGCGGAGGCCGGGGGTGGACGAGGAACCGTCGTCGATGCCCTGCCACGGGAGAGCCTCCGCGGTGGACCAGGGAACCGGATCGTGGCTGCCGCCGAAACCATCGAAGCCTTCGGTCACGGTCATGCCCGGCTGCGTAAGGAGGTACGGGCCGTCCACGTTCTCGACGAGCAAGACCGCGTTGTCCGGATCATGGCCGGGAGCGATCACCGAGATGGTCACGCTGCGCTGGGGATCGGCAAAGTAGTTCTTCGGCGTGCGGATCGCGACACTGCCGCTGAGCGAACCGGCCGGGATCTGAAGGACCGGCGGGATCGGCAGCGCGGTCTCCGGGTCATCCGAGGAGAAAGTGAGGTTCACCGTCTCGGACAAGACGGCGGGCAGCGTGACCGTGGCCATCACCGTGCCGTCCGGCATTCCCTCCAGCACGGCGGGGAGCGAAAGCGACAAGGCGAGATTGGGAAGATCGGCATCCAGCTCGAAATCCCCGAAAAGCGCGAGGTGGTCGGAAGCGGTGGCGCTGGTATCCGCTGCCAGCGGGTCCCCGGACTTCGGGAGGCCGGTGGCGTTCGAGACATCGAGCGCGGAGTTGTAGATCTCCGAGGCGTGCATTCTCCCGGCGATCGCCGGCGACACCATCATCAGGTCCAGCACGGATCCGCTGCCCGGGAAGGTCACCGCCGATCCATCGACCTGCCGGATGTCGAGCCGGCTGATTCCCGGGCTGGTGAAATAGGCCACCGGGTTGTTCGAGTA
>CBFGPU010000445.1:0-3570 GCA_965650715.1 uncultured Haloferula sp.
TCGGCCTTTTCCAAGGGCGGCATCCCTCCCGGGCGGTGCTTGGGAATCTCGTCCATGCCGATCCGGCCGTCCGAGTTCTTGTCGAAGCGCTTGAAAATCTCCGTCCGCTTCTCTTCCGGCAGATGCCCCGGCCGCTCCATCGCGGCGAATTCGGCGGGAGAAATGAACCCGTCGCCGTCGGTATCCGCCCTTTTCCAGATCTCCATCATCCGGCGCATGCCCTCCTTGCCATCGCCGCGCGAGCCCTTGGGCTTCCCGTCCTGCTTCTCCTCCCTGGGCGCGGGGGCCTCGTCCGTGCGCGGGGCTTCCTCCGCCCGCACGGCGGCCATGGCGAGAAATACGATCCAGGAGTATCGGGCGGCTTTCATGGAACGGGTGAGGAGAGTATCGGGATGCCTGCGGTCTGCGAGAGGGAAAACGCGCAACAGCCGCGGAAGTTGCGACACCGCCGGGTTTTTTGCTCCTCACGACCGTCCCCTAGGCCCCATTCTTCCCGCGATCCGAAGCGCATGCATATCCGCGATATCCTGAGCCGCCGCCGCCCATCCTTCTCCTTCGAGTTCTTCCCGCCGAAGACCGCCGCGGGCGCGGAGGACCTGTACCGGACCATCGTGGATCTGGAGCCCTTCGATCCTTCCTTCGTCTCCGTGACCTACGGTGCGGGCGGCAGCACCCGCGAACTCACCCACGACCTGGTCCTGCGCATCAAGCAGACCACCGCGATCCCGCCGATCCCGCACCTGACCTGCGTGGGCCACAAGGAGGATGAGATCATGGAGATCCTGCGCCGCTACGCGGATGCCGGCGTCTGCAACATCCTCGCCCTGCGCGGCGACCCTCCCGCCAACTGGCCGGACTACGATTGGTCGGACTGCGATTTCCGGCACGCCGCGGATCTGGTCGCCTTCATCCGCCGCTTCAACGAATCCGGTGCCCATCCCGATCCACGCGGCTTCGGCATCGGCGTGGCAGGCTTCCCCGAAGGCCACCCGGCCACCCCGAACCGGCTGCTGGAGCTCGATCACATGAAGGCGAAGATCGACGCCGGGGCGGACTACATCTGCACCCAGCTCTTCTTCGACAACCACGATTTCTTCGACTACCGCGACCGTTGCCGCCTGCGCGGCATTGAAGTGCCGATCCTCGCCGGCATCATGCCGGTTACATCGCTCTCCAGCATGGGCCGGATGGCGGAACTCGCCGCCGGTGCCCGCTTCCCCGCGAAGCTCCTTCGTGCGCTGGACCGGGCCAAGGGCGACCCCGCGGCGGTCGAGAAAGTCGGCATCCACTATGCCGCCCAGCAGTGCGCCGAGTTGCTCGACCAAGGAGTGGACGGCATCCACTTCTATACCCTCAACAAGAGCAAAGCCACGCGCGAAATCTACTCGAGCCTCGGCCTCACGGCGGCGAAGTGAATCTCAGCGCCTCGCCCCGAGGTTGAGCAGTTCCTCCGCTTGGCGCGCCGTCACCTCGTAGATCGTGCCTTGCACCGGCACGTCGAAGGCGATGCGGCCGTTGTCCGGGTCCACCGGGAAGGCTTGGCGCAGCACCTCCGTCGCGTCGAAGGCATCTCCCGGAATCGAAATCCGAAAGCCGCCGTCGTAGCGGATCGTCCGGGCGTTCCGGTCGGATTGCTGGACATTGTTCTCCCGTTTCATCGCGTTCTCGGCGAAGCGGCTGAAGAGGGCCATGCCCGGGTCCTTCTCTTTGTCCGCAGCAGCGGCACCCGCCTTCTCGAGGGTCAAGGTATCCTTCTTGCCATCGGAGTCCTCCACCGCGGACCTCGTATTCGGCATCGGTTCAAACACGCCCCCACCCACCGGGGACGGCTGGGCGCTCTCGTCCGGCACGATCGCCTTGAGCCGGCCCTGAAGCGTCATCAGGTCTTCCGCCCTCACGTCCACTCGCGACAACTCCATCTTGCCCCCGCCGGTCTTCAAGTGGAAGCTTCCGCGGTTCAGGTCGATCTTCCGGTAGCTATTGTAGAGATCCACCACCGAGAGGGCCTTGAGCAGGTGGAAGCGCTCGCGGAGACTGATGACGTTGCCCGCACCCAGTATCACGTCGCCCTCGAACTGCACCCCGTCGGTCGAATTCGTCGAACCGGAAATCTGGAATTCGCCCGACACCACGCCTTCCACGAAGGGAGCTGCCGACGCGGGAATAAACTTCGCGAGGTCCACCTTGGCAACCTCGACCTTGCCGCTGAGTGCCGGGCGCTCGCCGCCTTCCACACGCACATCCTTGAAGGAAACCGTTCCGGTCCCCGCTTTGAACTCGCCCTTTGCCACTGTCAGGCTTCCCGGAGTGCAATCGATCTTCAATTCGACGATCTCGAGCTCCTTGAGCCAGTTCTGGGTGAAGGTTCCTCCGGTGAAAACGAAGTGCCAGACATCGCCGGACCGGGTCGCCGTCATCTGGCTCTTGTCAATCTTGCCCCAGGTGCGCTCGGAGTAGCCCCAACGCACCGTCGCCTCGTCCACATTGATCGAGGAGAAACGGAAATTCCCCCAATCCTGGAAAAGCGCGGCGCCCGCTGCCTTCGCTTCGGCAGACGTTTCCGCACCCGCCTTCACGTTGAGATCCATCCACTTCGCCACCAGCGTGCCTGCATCCCACGTACCGGCCATCCCGGACAGCAGGCCCATCCGGAAGCGCACGTTGCCCGCGTCCAAGGTATGGAAGAAGCTTTCCTTGCCACCCTCCGCCCCGATCCGCCGGATCTGGGCGTCTCCCTGGACCCGGGAGAACTCCACGATCGCCGCATCGGACGCCATCAGACCCTGCTCCAGACCGACATTCAGCGATTCCACGAAGGGTGCCGAACCCACGCGCTTCACCAGGTAAATCCCGAATCCGCCCGTGGCCACGACCAACGCGATGAGCACCTTGAATCCCAGGCGGACCAAGTGGCTCATCGTCATCGCCCAGCCGCCGCCCCCGGACATCGAGTGCCTGAGCTGGAACCAGAATCCCTGACTGGCGATCCACTGGCTCAGCTTCTGGTTGAACGACTGTGTCTGCTCGACCTCCATGATTAGAAACGCCCCCCTCCGGGAGCCGCGGAATTACAACCGTAGCCATCGTTGCGAGGCGAGAGCAAATTTCCCCTCGCCCGCCGCCGGTCGATCCCCTACCTGTCCGCCCGTGGACGCATCCGAGTACAAGGTCAGGCTGGATATTTTCGAGGGGCCCCTCGACCTGCTCCTCTACCTCATCAAAAAGGACGAGGTGGACATCCACAACATCTCCATCACCCGCATCACCTCCCAGTATCTCGAATACATCGACACCTTCCGCCTGCTGAATATCGATCTCGCCGCGGAGTTCGTGCTGATGGCCGCGAACCTGATGTATTTGAAGAGCCGCACGCTGCTGCCCCGCCAGGACCAACCGCCGGAGGAAGACGCCGAAGAGGACGATCCGCGCTGGGAGCTGATCCGCCAGCTCATCGAGTACAAGAAATTCAAGGATGCCGCCGGTTTCCTGAGCCTGAAAGAAGTCGAACAAGAGGGCAGCTTCGCCTTCCAGCCCGAGAAGCCGGAATTGCCCGAGGAACCGGTTTCACTG
>CBFGPU010000446.1:0-3567 GCA_965650715.1 uncultured Haloferula sp.
CCAGCGCCGCGTCGTCCTCTTCCAACAATTCGCGCGCCAGCGCCGCCCCGGCGACGGCATCGCGTCCGGCGGCCGACTGCCACGCCGGTAGGACCGAGTGGCGGATCCGGTTGCGGAAATGATCCGGATGTCGGTTCGAGGCATCCTCGCGCCAGCTGGCTCCGGCCTGCTCGAGCACTTCGACCAGCTCGGCCTTCTTCAAGGTCAGAAGCGGCCGCAGATAGACCCGCCCGTCGCCAAACCGCTGGACCGGTCGCGGTGCCGCCAATCCCGCGGTGCCACTGCCCCGCGCAAGCCGCATGAGCATCGACTCCGCAATATCGTCCTGGTGGTGCGCGAGCCAGAGCACCCGACTGCCCATCCGCTTCATCGTCTTCGCGAAAAATTCATGCCGAGCCGCCCGCGATTCGGCCTCGCTGGCGCTTTTGCGCGCGCGACGCCACACCCCCACGACGCACTTGATCCCCAAGGCCGTCGCTACCTTCCGACAGTGGGTTTCGTCGCCCTCGCTCGCCCGGCCGCGCAGGCGATGGTTGAAATGCAGCGCCACCAGTGCCTGCTCGGGCCAGTGCGCCTTGAGCAACAGCAACAGCGCCAGCGAATCAGCCCCGCCGGAGAAAGCCACACACCACGGTCCGCGGCCTCGCTTCGAGTGGGCCCAGCGCAGCACAGCCGGATGCAACCGGGCGAAGGACAAGACCTCCCCGACCCGCTCCGCGCGGGCAGGCCAGTCAGAAGGCAACTTTTGTTTCCGTGTCATTCCGAGCGAAGCGAAGAATCCAGAATGATGTATGCGGAGCCCGTTCAGCTGGATCCTTCGCTACGCTCAGGATGACAGGCGGCGGGAGGCTTATTTGAAACTCACGAACTCCTTGCCGAAATACGGCACGAGCGCCGCCGGGATCTTCACCCGTCCGTCCGCCTGCAGGTTGTTTTCCAGCAGGGCGGCGAGCACGCGCGGCACCGCCAGGCCGGAGCCGTTCAACGTGTGCACGAGTTCCGGCTTGCCGGTCTCGGAGTTGCGGAAACGGATCTGCGCCCGACGCGCCTGGAAGGCCTCGAAGTTCGAGCAGCTCGACACCTCCAGCCAGCGCTTCTGGCCGGCAGCCCACACCTCAAGATCGTATTTCTTCGACTGGGAGAAACCCAGGTCCCCGCCGCACATCAGCAGCACACGATAGGGCAGCTCGAGCTTCTGGAGCAGCCGCTCGGCGTCGGCGCGCAGTTTTTCCAACTCGTCGTAGCTCGACGAGGGATGCACCCACTTGAGCAGTTCGACCTTGTCGAACTGGTGCAGGCGGTTGAGCCCGCGCACATCCTTGCCGTAGCTGCCCGCCTCGCGACGGAAACACGGCGTGTAGGCGCAGCGGCAGATCGGCAGCGATGATTCCTCGACGATCTCATCGCGGAAGAAATTGGTCAGCGGCACCTCGGCGGTCGGCACGGCGTAGAGCTTGTCGGCCGTCTCATACATCTGGCCCTCCTTGTCGGGCAGCTGGCCCGTGGCCGTGGCGCTGGCGGCGTTCACGAAGATCGGCGGGCTGACCTCGGTGTAACCCGCCTTGGTGTCCTCGTCTAAAAAGAACTGTAGCAAAGCCCGCACCAACCGCGCGCCGTCGCCGATGTAGAAAGGGAACCCCGCGCCCGTGACCTTCGCCCCGCGACCGAAGTCGATCAGGTTGTTGAACCCGCCGATCTCCCAGTGCGGGATCGCGTGCGCCGAGACCGCCTCGATCGAACCGTTCGTGGCGTGAACGACATTCTGCTCAGGCGTCTTGCCCTCCGGCACGGTCGCGTGAGGGACGTTGGGCAGGCTGAGCATCGCGGCGTGCCATTTCTCCTCCAGAGACTTGAGCCCCTCCTCCTTGGCCTTGGTCTCGGCGGACACCGCCTTCATCTCCTGCACCTTGGCGATGAATTCCGGCGAGCCCTTCTTGAGCGCGGCCATCTCGTTGTTGGCCGCCTTCTGCTTGGACCGCAACGACTCCACCTCCGTGAGTTGGGCGCGCCACGACGCATCGAGCGCCAGCACGGCATCGAGATCGACGTCGAGGTGCTTCTTGGCAATCGCGGCGCGGACGGTCTCGGGGGATTCGCGGAGGAGTTTGGGATCGAGCATGGAGGGCACTTTCTGAGGCCTCCCGCGGACGGAATAAACAAAATTCTCTGGGTCGGCAGGGCCGAATGGCCGCTTGCGCCGGATGGCTCGGTTTCTATCGTCCGCGCTTCCTCATGGCGCGCTTCCCTCTGTCTCACCATCCGGATCGCCGGAACAGCTTCTTCCGTGCGGGTCACGCCCTTGGCCGCGGCCTGCTCCTGCTGTCGGCTCTGCTCCTGCTGCCCGCCGCCTTGGCGCTCGATCCGGTTCCCGATGCAAACGGCCGGATTATCACCTGCAAACCGGGCCCCTGGGGCGAGATGGAGTATTCGCGCATCGTCATCGAGCCCCCGGACGAGTTCATGGCGGCCGACTATACCGCAGTTCCCACCCGCTGGAATTTCGCCGGATTCGACGCCAGCCGCCTGGAGCAGCTCTGGCAACAGGCATCATTGGGCGACGCCCAACTCAAGGCACTCCGTGATCCCGCGATCCAGTTCGCCACCCAGAACGGCATCACCGTCACTCCCGGAGACGCCTTGGTGCAGGGACTCTCTCCGGCATCCCGGGCCATTATCTATAACCAGTTGGCCGAATTGCCCGGCAACCCGCTCCATAACGAACCCTTCCGATTCCGGGCCGAGATGCTGGATGAGTGGTTCGAGGACTCCGGCGTGAGCGAGCCGGTCGTTGCGCGGATCAAGGAGTTGCTCTACCGGCGCGGCAACTCGCTGCTCTTTTCCGATCCGAAGCTCGTTCTCCCGCTGCTACCCACCGCGGCCGACCGGGTTTTATTGGTCAAGACCCTGGCCCGCAAATCGACCCTCCTGGTGAAGGTCCGCATCCGGCCCGACTCCGACATCGAGACCATCGCCGGATATTGGAGCACCGGTCGCCGCCGGAAGGACGTGAAACCCCTCCTCCACTCTCTCTCTCGCCATCGCGGCGGCACGACGATCGACGTGGTGCATCTCCTGCCGCGGTTCGCCCGGGGATTGCTCTACACCTATCCCTCGCCCGATGTCCCGCGTGAGCTGAGTCCCGACTGCCATTGGACCTCGATGAACTTCTTCAACGATCCGCCGGACCAGCGCTTCGACGACATCGACTATCTCAAGGAAGTCCTGATCAAGGCCTACACCCCCGTCCAAGGCCGTCCCGCGATGGGCGATCTGCTCGTCATGACCAAGCCCAACGGCGAGGTGATCCACTCCTGCATCTATCTCGCCGACGATATTGTCTTCACGAAAAACGGCCGGGCCCCCTCCATTCCTTGGACCCTGACCACCTTGCCGGACTTGCAGGCGGTCTACCCCGCCCATCCCGCCTTGGAAGTCCGCGTCTTCCGCAAGAAGGAGTGAACCGCGCCACGCGCCTCACGTCGGCGCCAGTGTCGCCTGTGCGTGGGCCTTCTGCAGCGTGTGCTCCATCCGGTTGAAGAGATAGAAAACCTCCTTGGCCGACAGCAG
>CBFGPU010000447.1:0-3534 GCA_965650715.1 uncultured Haloferula sp.
CGCTTCCCGGCATTGAAGGTGACATCGACTGCCAGCCACGCCCCGCGCGGACCGACGCCGGCTGCGACCAGTTTTCGTCCGTTCCTGCAACCGCCCGCCCGCTGACGGCGGCCGACACGGGTCCGCCATGGATGCGCCCGGCCGCCGGGAGGTTCGGATTCGAGGAGGTGCTGACCCATGATCGCGCCCGCATCCTTGCGGCGGCCAACGCGGCTCTTGATCTTGAGCCGCTGTCCATCGCACGGCTTCCCGCCAAACTCAGCGAAGGAGGACCGAACGACTTCTACTCGAACGGCGACTACTGGTGGCCCGATCCGAAGAAGCCCGGCGGGCTGCCGTACATCAAGCGCGACGGCGAGACGAACCCGGAGAACTTCACCGGTCATCGCGACGCGATTCGCGAGTTGCGGGACTCCGTGGCCGCGCTCGGCGCGGCATGGCTCGTGACCAAGGACGAACGTTATCCCGCCAAGGCCGCCGCCCTGCTCCGCGTCTTCTTCCTCGATCCCGCCACGCGGATGAACCCGCACCTGAGATACGCCCAGGCGATTCCCGGCGTCACGCCCGGCAGGGGCATCGGCATCATCGACACCCTGCATCTGATCGAGATCCCGAAGGCCGTGGTGGCGATGGACGACTCCGCGGCCTTCACCGCGGAGATCTAGGAAGGCTTGCGGGATTGGTTCCGCGAATACCTGGCATGGATGCTCGGGAGCAAGAACGGCAAGGAGGAGGCGGCGACCAAGAACAACCACGCGGTGGCCTTTTTCCTGCAGGTGGCGGTCTTCGCCGAGTTCGCCGGCGATGCCGCCGCGCTGGCGGAGTGCCGCAAGCGATTCAAGGAAGTCTTCGTGCCGAGGCAAATGGCACCGGATGGAAGCTTCCCTCAGGAACTCGCGCGGACGAAGCCTTACGCATACTCGATCTTCCAGCTCGATAACATGGCCACCCTCTGCCAAGTACTAGGCTTGCCGGAGGACAAGCTCTGGACCTTCGCCCTCCCCGACGGCCGCGGGATGGCGAAAGGCATGGGCTACCTCTATCCCTATCTGGAGGACAAATCGAAGTGGCCGCTCAAGCCGGACGTCCAGGCGTGGGAAGGCTGGCCCGCCCGCCAACCCTGTCTGCTCTTCGCCGGCATCGCCCTCGGCGAGCCCCGCTACACCGCCCTGTGGATGAAGCTGGAGCCGGATCCCCGCGATGCGGAAGTGAGGCGCAACATCGCCATCACGCAGCCCCTCCTGTGGCTGGGGAGGTAGCCGCCCACTCATTCATGTAGCTGTGCCCGCCGGATCGCTGCGGGCAAAATGCCAAGGTCGGAGAAGGAGGTTTCCCCAAGGATCTCGCTCCGCCAGCCCGAAACCCAGAAAACTCATGATCCATCCCCAACTTCGGGGGGGGCGCGCCGCCCTCCTGACAGCCGCCGCATCGCTCGTCGTCATCACCGCTCCGGCCCCCGCCGCGACCAAAACCTGGGATGGCGGCGGTGCCGATGACAACTGGCAAACCGGTCTGAACTGGAATGCCGACACCGCGCCCCTCCCCGCCGACCAACTGGTCTTCGCCGGGGCGGTGCGGCCCGCTCCGTCCAACGATTTCACCGCGGGCACCGCTTTCAACGGTATCAGCGTGAGCGCCGGTGCCGCCGCCTTCACCCTCTCCGGAAACGCGGTTTCCCTCACCCGCCCGATCTCGGCCGGCGGTGTCGCGGTTTCCGGCGGCACGGTCATCAACAGCTCCGCGAACCTGCTGAGCCTCACGCTGCCGGTCGATCTGGCCTCCGGCAAGCAATCGATCACCAGTCCTACCGGCGGGGGCGGCATCAACTTCAGCGGGGCTTTCACCCGCTCCGCCAACAACTCGGTGGTCTTCAGCCGCTCGGGCGGCCACATCAATTTCAACGGCTCCGGCCTGGCCAACGATGCCAGCGGCATTCTCGGCGGCTGGGCGGTGATCGGCGACGACTGGGCCACCCTCAACGGCAGCGGCAATGTGGTGGCCTACACCGGCTACACCGGCATCGCTTCCGGGGCGATCACCACCGGTCCGAACCTCAACTACCGTTTCACCGACGAAACGGGAGACATCACCGCCGCCACGGGCACGACGATCAACACCCTGCAGGCGAAGATCAGTGCCAACCGCAACCTGAACATCACCGGTCAAATGCGGCTCAGCCCGAACGGCGGCATTTACCGGCTGGGCACTTCCACCGCCGGCGTCTTCGGGGTCCAAGGAGCGGGCAGCACCCTGACCGCGGACGGCGGCGGCGCGATCAACCTGTGGGATGCCACGGCCTCCGCCGGCAACTTCGCCGCCACCAACAACAACCTGCGGGTGGACTCGGTGATCACCGACGACGGCGCGAGCCCGGTCTCGGTGAACATCATGGGCTACGTCCAGATGGGCAGCGCCACCGCGGGCGCGAATACCTACAGCGGCGGCACCTACATCAACCAAGGCCGTGTCCAAGCCGGCAATCCCGCCAGCTTCGGCACCGGCCCGGTCACCGTGTATCCCGGCGGCCAGGCGTTCACCAACTCGGCGAATACCTTCGCCAATTCCTTCAACGTCTCCGGCAACGGCACCACCGAAACCAACAGCGGGGTGAACGACGGCGCGGGCGCGATCCGGCTGGGCACGGGATCAACCGTCTCCGGCACCGTCACCTACTCCGGCGCGACCCGTCTGACCACGAACTCGAGCGCGACCGGGGCCGGCGGCACCTTCTCCGGCCGCATCACCGGCAGCGGGGCCCTGCAGGTCGGGGGCTTCGGCTCGTCCCCGGCACTCATGAATTTCTCCAACACCGGCACGCCGAACGACTGGGACGGCCCGCTCACGATCAGCTCGCTCTCGACCTCCCGCATCTTCACGCTGCGGCTCGGGGCCGCCGAGCAGATTCCCGACGCCAGCAGCGTGACCGTCACCGGAGTCGGAGCGGCGACCTCGACCTTCGAGTTGAACGGCTTCAATGAAACCATCGGCGGCCTGAACAGTGCCGCCAGCACCCTGCCGGTGGTCTCGAACATGGCCTCCTCAACCACCTCCACGCTCACGGTCGGGGCGAACAATGCCGACGGTGATTTCGGAGGCACGTTGCAGGACAAGAGCACCGACCCGACCAGCACCCTGAACCTGGTGAAGACCGGCGGCGGCAAGCAAATCCTGCGCGGGCTCTCGACCTACTTCGGCACCACCACCGTGGACGGGGGCACGCTGGAGTGCATCGGAGGGTTCTTCGGCCTGGGCGACATCACCGTGAATCCCGGCGCCACCCTGGCCGCGAACGACGTGGTTTCCGGCAACGTCATTCTGGCGGGCGGCACGCTTCGTCCCAGCCTGGTCAATTTCGGCCAGCTCGCGCTCTCGGGAGATCTCACCATGGGCACCGGATCGACGCTCGACCTGAGCACCGCCGCCCTTCCCAACCCGCCGGTCATCGTCACCGGCAACGTGGCGCTATGTGCTGGACCCCCGACGCAAGCACGGCCCCACGCTGCTCGACGCCGACCCAGACGACCGCGCCCGCCG
>CBFGPU010000448.1:0-3530 GCA_965650715.1 uncultured Haloferula sp.
GGAAGCCGCCGCCAAGGAACGCGCCGGCATGGTCAAGAGCGACGCCGAATGGGACGGCGATAACTTCGTCAAACAATCCGACGCCCTCGCCCGCAAGGCAAACTCGTAGGAGAGGCGCCGACCTCCAAAATGTCCCAGCGGGACTACGCAACAGAGCCCGGGGTTGCCGACGCAGGAGGCTACCCCGGGTTGCCGACCTAACACCTCCTACCTCAACGAGGTTGTGGCCGTGGACGTCCCCGCACACCGCGCCTCCATTCGACATCGCAACGCCGTTTCCTCCGATAGTCCGGGGTCTGCACGACCTCAGAAGTATCCACCTTCCTCCAACGCCCTTCTTGTTGCCGCCTTGCCTCGTTCGCCACCGCACGATAAGCGTCGGCATGCAAAAGCCACCGGCCCTGGATCTGAAACTCCCGATCACCCTCCTTTATATAACGGCAGTGACGTGCTTCATCTTGTCCTTCCTCTTCATCTCCTCCGATCTGATATCCATCTCCTCCGGTCTGAATTCGAGCCCCAAGACTACGGGTCCCAGAGTGGGAACTCCGGTTGGGCTCGCCTTCACCATGATGGCAACGGTTGCAGCCTGGGCGGCTCACGGATTTCGAAGCATCCGGCGATATCTCGAGCAGTCGCTTCCGTCGGCAGCCTCAGAGGCCCTTGGCGGCGACGAGGTGGCTTCGTGAAACCCCGGCCTCTGGAAATGCTGCTGTCTGACTGCCCTGACCCTCACGGTGCCACAATCGCCCCGTACGACTCCGGCCGCCGATCCCGGTAAAACTGCCAGGTATTCCTTACCTCCTCGATCATCCCGAGATCCAGATCCGCTACGACCAGTTCCGTCTGGTCCCGGCTCCCCACCGCCACCATCTGCCCGCGCGGGTCGCAGAAGTAGGACTGCCCGTAGAACTCGCCGATGGCCCACGGCTGCTCGGTGCCCACCCGGTTGATCGCGCCGATGAAATACCCGTTCGCCACCGCGTGCGCCGGTTGCTCGAGTTTCCACAGATACTCGCTCAGCCCCGCGACCGTCGCCGAGGGATTGAAGACGATCTCCGCGCCGTTCAGCCCGAGGCAGCGCGCCCCTTCCGGGAAATGCCGGTCGTAGCAGATGTAAACGCCGATCTTCCCGACCGCCGTCTGGAACACCGGATACCCGAGGTTCCCGGGCCGGAAATAGAACTTCTCCCAGAATCCCGGATGGCAGTGCGGGATGTGGTGCTTCCGGTACTTCCCGAGATAGGTTCCGTCGGCATCGATCACGGAGGCGGTGTTGTAATACACGCCGGTCTGCTCCACTTCATAGATCGGCACGATCAGCACCATCCCCAGCCGCTTCGCCGTCTCCATCATGAGCTGCGTCGTCGGTCCGTCCGGGATCGGCTCGGTGATGGAATACCACCTCGTCTGCTGCTCCGCACAGAAATACGGCCCGTAGAAAAGCTCCTGCAGGCAGAGCACCTGTACGCCCTGCTTGGCCGCATCCTCGATCATGGCCATATGCCGCGCGATCATCGCCTCCCGGATGACTTTCGGGTCGGCATCCCCGGGGTGGGTGGACGCTGCTTGGATGAGGCCTGCTTTGACAATCCGGGGCATGAGGGTGAATCGGTTAAGGTCTTGCCGGAGCGGCACGGAATCCGCTAGAAAAGCGATTGGCATGCCAATCCGCATGCTCGTCAAAACATGAATGCACCCGTGGATCAAGCATGCCCGCTCTATATCGGTGGAAAATGGAAGGAGGTCGGCGGTAAGACGAGCAGCACGGTCTACAATCCCTCCCGCGGCACCGCCATCGCCACGGTCCCGATGTGCGGTCCTGCCGAGGTCAACGAGGTGGTCGCCGCCGCCAAGGAAGCCTTCCCGGCATGGCGCGACACCCCGCCCAATGAACGCGCCCAGGTCCTCTTCCGCCTGAAGATCCTGTTAGAGGATGCCTTCGAGGAACTCTGCCTCGGCATTTCCACCGAACACGGCAAGACCCTCTCCGAAGCACGCGGCGATCTCCGCCGCGGCATCGAGGTCGTCGAGTTCGCCTGCGGCATCCCGAGCCTTTTGATGGGGGAGTCCTTGGAAAACATCGCCCGCGGCATCGATTGCCATACCGACCGCCATCCGCTCGGCGTGGTCGTCGGCATCTGCCCCTTCAACTTCCCCGCGCTGGTCCCGATGTGGATGTGGCCCATCGCCATCGCCTGCGGGAACACCTTCGTCCTCAAGCCAAGCGAGAAGGTCCCGCTTACGATGCAGCGGGTCGTAGGCCTGCTCGAAAAGGCCGGGCTTCCACCCGGCGTGCTCAATATCGTCCATGGCGGTCGCGAGTGCGTGGACGCCCTGTTAGAGCATCCCGATGTCGCCGCGATCTCCTTCGTCGGCTCCACCCCGGTCGCCCGCGAGATTCACCGCAAGGGCTCGCGGGCGGGCAAGCGCGTCCAAGCCGCGGGCGGTGCGAAGAATTTCGTGATCCTCATGCCCGATGCCGATGTCGATCGCACCGTCGAGGCCGTGAAGGACGGTGCCTTCGGCTGCGCCGGCGAGCGCTGCATGGCCGGGTCCACCGCAGTGGCCGTGGGGGAGGCGGGCGACAAGCTCCTGCCCGCCCTCGCCGAACTCGTCGGTTCCATGAAGGTCGGCCCCACCGACGTCCGCGAGACCCAGCCCGACATGGGCGCGGTCATCTCCGCAGAGCACAAGACCCGCGTCTCCGGTCTCATCGATGCCGGGGAACGCGCCGGGGCCAAGGTTCTAACAGACGGCCGCAAGACCAAGGTCGACGACGCTCCGGACGGCTTCTTCCTCGGCCCCACCGTCATCGATCAGGTCACCCCCGATAACCCGCTGATGGGCACCGAGGTCTTCGGGCCCATCCTCGCGGTCCTCCGCGCCAAGACCCTCGACGAGGCCATCGCCCAAGCGAACCAACAGGCCTTCGGCAACGGCGCTGCCATCTTCACCAACTCCGGCAAGGCCGCCCGCGAATTCCGCCGCCAGGTGAGCGCCGGCATGGTCGGCATCAATGTCGGCGTCCCCGCACCGCTCGCCTACTTCCCCTTCAGCGGCTGGAACGACTCCTTCTTCGGCGACCTCCACATCCAGGGGAAGGAGGGCGTGGAGTTCTTCACCAAGCGCAAGACCACCACCACCCGCTGGTTCTCCTTCGGCGACGGGGAAGTCTGGGCCAAATAATCGGAACCAAGCCGGGAGATCGAGCCATGCCGCCTCAGCCACTCTGCGTTCTTCTCCGCGACCTCCGCGTCTCCGCGGTTCGTTCCATCAAAGACCTTCCAAAACTTGGCGCTCTTGGCGTCTTGGCGGTTCAAATTCTCTAACACTCCATGTCCTTACTGATCCGCAACGGCGATATCATCACCTCCTGCGAGCGCCAGACCGCCGACATCCTCTGCGAAAACGGCGTGATCACCGCCATCGGCCATAACCTCCACGTTCCCGAGGGCACCGAGGTCATCGACGCCACCGGCAAGTACGTCTTCCCCGGCTTCATCGACCCCCACGTCCACATCTACCTG
>CBFGPU010000449.1:0-3528 GCA_965650715.1 uncultured Haloferula sp.
TCATCTCCGGAATGATGCGCGTCCAACTCGACACCGGCGTGCCGGTCTTCTCCTGCGTGCTCACGCCCCAGCACTTCGACGAAAGCCCGGAACGCCTCGCCTTCTTCCGCGACCACCTGATCGTGAAAGGGGCCGAAGTCGGCACCGCCTGCCTCAAAATGCTCGCCGCTCTCGCTGCGGCAAAGATCTGACTGGCGCTTACTTCGCCTTCGATTTCTCGATCAACTCGCCGATCGTCTTCACGTAGGCATCCGGACCGCCATCCAGCTCGCCCAGATCGCCGGAGATCTTCTTCCCCTCCGCATCCAGCAGCAGCACGGTCGGGAATCCTCCCATCAGGTACTGCTTTTTCAGCGCCTCGTTCTGCTTCTTCAATTCGGGAGTCAGTTCCTTTTTCTTCGGCAGATCCACCTCCATCAGGATCACGTTCTTCGCCGCGAACTCCTTGAACTCGGGCTTCTGGAACACCGTCTTGTCCAGCTTGATGCACCAGCCGCACCAGTCCGATCCGGTGATGTTGATCAGGATCGGTTTGTTCTCCGCCTTCGCTTTCGCCTTGGCGGCCTCCCAATCGGTCATCCAGCCCTCGCTCCCGGCGAAGGCGACGGACATGCTGGCGGCAACGGCGGCGAGCGAACGGAAAATCGTTTTCATCGCCGGATAAGACGCTCCGCAACCCTCCGGTATTCCAGCGAAAAAAACCCCGCCCGGCACAGGATCCGGACGGGGTCGGGCTGCCATGAACAGCGCCCCTATGAAACCGGTACTCAGTCGAGCGCCTTCTTCTCCAGCGCCTCATCGAGGTGCTTCAGGAAAAGATCGGTCTTGGGAAACTCGGACGCGAAGAAGCGGCTGAACTCCTTGCCTTCTGAGTCGAAGAGGATGACCGTCGGGAAGCCCTCGATCTTGTACTTCTCCGCGTAGGGCTGGTTCTTCTCCTTCACCGCCTTGTCGCCGTTCGGGAAATCGAGCTCCACGAGGATGAACTTCTCGCTGGCTTGATCCACGAACTCCTTCTTGGAGAAAACGTTCTTCCGCATCGCAATGCAGGGCGGGCACCAGTCGGAACCGGTGAACTCCACGAGCACGGCCTTCTTCTCCTTCTTCGCCTGCTCGAAGGCCTTGTCTAGATCGGTGGACCATCCTTCCAGCTCCTTGGAAAAAGCGGTGCTAACCATGGCGGCGGTGCCAAGGGCGAAAGAGGCGAGGTAGGTGATGGCTTTCATTACGTGCTTATAGGCGTAGCACGGCCCCGGATTATTGCAAAAATCTTGGCCGTCAGCAGCCGCCGGGCTACTCCGGGGCATGCCCGCCGAGTTGCCTGTCCTCGTCATCGCCACCCGCAATGCCCACAAGACGCAGGAGATCCGGGAAATGATCGGCGACCGATACAAGGTACTCGATGCCAACCACTTCACCGAGCTTCCCGCGGTCGATGAAACCGGCAGCACCTTCCTCGAAAATGCCACGCTTAAAGCGCTCGCGATCAGTCGCGAGGTGACGGGATTGGTACTTTCCGACGACTCCGGCCTGGAGGTCGATGCCCTCGGCGGCGCGCCTGGCGTCTGGTCCAGCAGCTACGGCGGCGAGGAAGGGAACCATCCGAAAAACAATGCCCGCCTGATGACCGAAATGGCTGGCAAAACCGACCGTAGTGCCCGCTTCCGCTGCACCATGGTCCTCGCCCGGGACGGCAAGGTCCTCGCCGATTTCAGCGGCACCGTCGAGGGCCGCATCCTTCAGGCCCCCTACGGCGCGGGTGGCTTCGGCTACGACCCCCTCTTCGCTCCGGAAGGGCACGACCGCAGCTTCGCCGAACTCGGCCCGGAAGTGAAAAACGCCCTCAGTCACCGCGGCCGTGCCTTGGCGAAGGTGGTTGAATGGCTGGAGTCGCAACCCTGAAATTCGGGGGCGGCTCTTCGGTCGCAACCTTTTCGCATCGAGTCCCCGTGAAGCCTTCGCGGAGCTTGAAGAAACATTTTGAAAAAATTTAAGAAATCCTTAAGGTCCGCGCCGTGAAACGATTTTTCTCCCTCATCCCGCTGCTCCTTCTGGCCGTCGGACTGAGTTCCTGCGCGCGGCAGGTGAAGGCCAAGCACCCGGTTTCCTACCGCTTCCAGAGCGGTCGCACCGCCATGCTGAAGGACGGCATCGCCTATGCCCCGAAGAAGGCTCCCATCGAGGTGAAGCGTGCGATCGCCGCAGGCAACCGCCTGCAAGGCAAGCCCTACAAGTGGGGCGGCGGCCATGCCCGCCAGAACGATTCCGGCTACGATTGCTCCGGTACCGTTTCCTACGTTTTACGCGAGTCCGGCCTGCTGAAGGGTTCCATGCCCAGCAAGGGCTACTTCAATTATGGCAAGAAGGGCGAAGGCGACTGGATCACGGTGTACGTCCGCAACGGCCACGTCTTCATGACCGTCGCAGGCCTGCGCCTCGACACCGGCGGCCCCGGCGGTCGCAGCGGACCCCGCTGGAAGCCCGAGACCCGTGCAGGTCGCGGTCACGTCATGCGCCACCCCTCCGGCCTCTGAACTCCTGCTTCGGGGCAGCGGCACTCCGATTGAGGATTGGAAGATGGGCGATGGGTGATTAGTGCTTCGCCACTTCCTTGGCTTCACCCCGAAATACCCAACTCGACGGCTGGCGAGCCCTCGCCGTCTTCGGCGTGATGTGGCAGCACTGGGCTCCCCCCGAATGGCGCGGTGCCTTCCCCTTCGAGATCGGGCTCTACTTTTTCTTCATCCTCAGCGGCTACCTGATCACCCGCGGCCTCCTGCGCGACCGGGAAGCGGGCGCGGTGATGCACAAGCCATGGCGGCGGATGGCGATCCGGCATTTCCTGAAACGCCGTGCCATCCGCATCCTGGTGCCCTGCTACGCGGCAATGTTCTTCGCCTGGCTGGTCGGCGCGCCGGACATCCGCGAGCACCCGCTCTACTACCTCACCCACACGGTGAATTTCCACATGGCCTCCCTGCCGGACTTCCCTCCCGGCACGGCCCACTACTGGACCCTCGCGATCCAGGTGCAGTTCTACCTCCTCTGGCCGGTCCTGATCTTCACCACGCCTTGGCGGCACATGGGGAAGATCCTCGTCGCCGTGTCGCTCGTCGCGCCGCTCTCCCGCGCGCTCCTCGTGGATTACTTCCCGGAGATCATCCGCCCCGGGGCCATCACCACCAGCACCTTCGACTACTTCGGCGCGGGCGGCCTGCTGGCACTCGCCATCGAGAATGGCATGAAGCCCGGCGACCGCCGCCTCTCGATCGCCGCATGGATCGCCTTCGTGCCCTACATGGTCCTCTACCAGTTCGACCACAGCGGCAGACCGGTTCCCGGCCTTTGCAACTTCCAGCAGACCTTCCTCTCGATCGCATTCGCCGGACTGATCTCGGCCACCCTCGCCGGTCTCCACGGTCCCTTGGGCAAGTTCCTCGAACTTCCCTTCATCCAGCAGGTGGGCCGGCTCAGCTACGGCTTCTACCTCTTCCAAGGCGGCCTGAGCCTGCCCTCGAAGGAATATTA
>CBFGPU010000450.1:0-3515 GCA_965650715.1 uncultured Haloferula sp.
GCAGCACCTTCAGGTTTGCGACGGGTGGGAAGCGGTCGGACGAGGTCAGCGCGCTCCATTTGGCCTCAGTGATCGATAGCGGTGCCGACGCGTGTGTCGTGGCTTACGGCACAAACGACGCGTATCAACTGCGGCCGGTCGCGACCTTCGTCGCACAGGCGGTTTCCGACTGGCTGGCCTTGCGGGCGGCAGGGATCGAACCGGTGGGAGTCACGGTGCTGCCGATGGGATCGGTGGGAGGGGCAAATGCGGAGCGGCAGGCGCGGGTGGCGGAATACAATGTGGCGTTGCGCGCGGCCGCGGCCGAGCACGATGTGATCCTGTGCGATTGGACCACGGTCCTTGAGGCCGTCCCGGGCAGCAACAACGGGGTCGGGCTGGATAGCTATTACATCAACAACGACAACCTCCATCCGAGACCGCTGGCGGCGTCGAAACTCGGACGGGTGCTGGCGGCCACGCTGGATGCGGGTTTCACCTTCGGGATTGATCCCTACCTGGCTCCGCAATGGCTGACGGAAAACACCGGGTTCGCAGGAAGCAATGGCCAGCCCGCGGGGCAGTGGCAAGCCTACGCCGCGTCGGGCGGAGCCATCACCGCCAAGGAATTGATTCCCTCGGATGACGGTAACTGGTGGCAGATCTCGATTAGCCCGGGGACATCGACCGGAAACTTCAATCTCATTTCCTTTGCCGCGACCGTGGGCGGCTCTCCGGCGGGCAAGCGCATCGAGGGAATCGCGGAGCTTCAGGTGGTCAGCGGAAGCGTGGACAACGTGACGTTGCAGGCGATCGGCTCGGGGGGGGCGGTAGCCATCGACTTGAGCGCCGGGCAACGCGCCGGCGACCAAATCACGACGGGGGACGGTATCGTGGTTTTGCGCACCCCCCCGGTGACCTTGGGCGCTGGCGTGACAAACGTGGTTCCGTCGATTTATTTCAATAGCTCCGAGAGCTCAGCCGTTGTTAGAGTGCGTCGCTGCGGAATTTTGAACGTGGAGTAATTTGGCGGCGGACGGTTGGCGGGATTGCGGGTAGTTATCCCCCACCTACCCCCTCACAAACTCCAGCAAATCCCTGTTCAACTGCTCCTTGTGCGTGTCGGTGAGCCCGTGCGGGGCACCGGGGTAGATGACCAGCTTCGCATCCGGCACGAGTTTGGCGGACTCGAGCGCGCTGATCGCGATCGGCACGACCTGGTCGTCGTCGCCGTGCAGGATGAGGGTGGGCACGTCGAATTTCTTCAGGTCCTCGCGGAAGTCCGTTTCCGAAAACGCCTTGATGCATTCGAGCGTGTTGAGGTGACCGCCGGCCATGCCTTGCAGCCACCAGGCGTCGATCATCCCTTGCGAGACCGCCGCGCCGGGCCGGTTGAAGCCGAAGAAGGGGCCGGCGGGCACGTCCTTGTAGAACTTCGAGCGGTCCGCGAGCTGGGCCGCGCGGAAGCCGTCGAAGACCTCGATCGGGATGCCGTTCGGGTTGTCGTCTCGCTTCACCATCAACGGCGGCACGGCCGAGATCAGCGCGGCTTTCGCCAGGCGCCCGGTTCCGTGGCGGCCGATGTAGCGCGCGACCTCCCCGCCGCCGGTGGAGAAGCCGATGAGGATCGCGTCCTTCAGGTCGAGGTGATCGAGCAGCTCCGCCAGATCGTCGGCGTAGGTGTCCATTTCGTTGCCGTGCCCCGGCTGGCCGGAGCGGCCGTGGCCGCGGCGGTCGTGGGCGATGCAGCGGTAGCCTTGCCCGGCGAAGAAGATCATCTGCGACTCCCAGCTGTCGGCGGTCAGCGGCCAGCCGTGGCAGAAAACGAGCGGTTGCGCGGAGGCCTTGCCCCAGTCCTTGTAGTAGATGCTGGTGCCGTCCTTGGTGGTGATGGTGCTCATGATGATGAAGGGAAATGGTAGGAAGTTCAGCAGGGTCTTGGGAAGGAAAGCTTCCGCGTGACGGAAGAATCCCGCGCAGGGGTGGACCGTCCTTCTCCGCGGGTCGGCTATTTCCGCGGTCACACCCCGGCGGATTCCCCCAATCATGGCATGAAGGCGCGCACCGCCGCGCCTGCCTCACAGAACACCACCATGAATCCCTATCACAAGCTTTACACGCCCGAGGACAGCGCCGTCGTTTTCATCGACCACCAGCCGCAGATGACCTTCGGCGTGGCGAATATCGACCGCGCCACCCTGATCAACAACGTGACCCTGCTCGCGAAGGTCGCGAAGGAGTTCAACATCCCCGCCGTGCTCACCGCGGTGGAGACGGAATCCTTCAGCGGCTACATCTGGCCGCAGCTTCTCGATGTCTTCCCCGGCCAACCGGTCGTCGAGCGTACCTCGATGAACTCCTGGGATGACGAGGGCTTCCGCGAGGCGGTCCGCGCGACCGGCAAGAAGAACATCCTCATGACCGGCCTGTGGACGGAAGTCTGCGTGACCTGGCCGACCATCGAGATGCTCGGGGAAGGCTACAACATCTACGTGGTGGAGGATTGCTGCGGCGCGACCTCTCCAGCCGCGCACGAGGCCGCGCTCTCGCGCATGGTCCAGGCCGGCGCAGTGCGCGTCACCACCATCCCCGCGCTGCTCGAGTGGCAGCGGGATTGGGCGAAGCGCGAGCACTACGACAAGCTCATGGGCCTGATCAAGAACCAGGGCGGTGCGTACGGCGTGGGCGTCGAGTATGCCTACACCATGGTCCACAAGGCCCCGCAATCCGCGATCAAGCCGCAGGTCGTGCCGGCGGGGAAGGGGCATTGAGATATTTGATCTAAGAAATTTGATATTTGATGCCGGGCGCTGCGCTCGGAAATGCTGACTTGCTTGCGCGCACCTGTCTTGGGCGGGTGCGG
The DNA here is from genome assembly GCA_965650715.1 of uncultured Haloferula sp. GTDB lineage: Bacteria > Verrucomicrobiota > Verrucomicrobiia > Verrucomicrobiales > Akkermansiaceae > Haloferula. The sequence continues at coordinate 2,843 of CBFGPU010000450.1, forward strand.
CGCAGGCCGCCTTGGACTCGGGCCGCCCTGCCGTCGCTTTCGCTGTGCCCCGCATCCTTCCGCTACTCTCATGCTCCGCCTTTCCGTTTGCCTCTCCTGCCTCTCTGTCGCGTCCGCGCGGGACTGGCAGATCAGCATCGAAGGCCACGCCCGCACGATGTATGAGAGCTACGGCAACATCGATTTCGGCTTCGGCGCGGTGCGGGATGACGACTGGATTCACCAGCGGGTTCAGCTCATGGCCCTGCTGGACCGCGGCGAGGCTTTCCGCTTCGCCGCGGAACTCACCTGGGGCGAGATGTCCGGGAAGGAATCCCCGCTGGCCCCGCCGGATGAAGATGAACCGGATCTCCTCCAGCTCTACGTGCAGGGTCGCATTCCCCTGGGAGGCGACACGCTGGAGATCCGCGCGGGCCGCCAGACGCTCTACTACGGATCCGGTAGATTGCTCGCCGCACGGGAGGGCGCGAACCAGCGGCTCTCCCACGATGCCCTGCTCCTTTCCTGGCAACGCGGCGAGGACGCGCGCGTCGATGCCTTCATCGCCTCGCCCGTGCAAGTGGGGCCGGAGGCTTTCGACAATTCCTCGCGCCCTCACGCGGTCCGGTTCTGGAGCATCTATGCCGTCACCCCGCTGCCATGGGGCCGGGATCATTTCGCCGATCTCTACTAC
>CBFGPU010000451.1:0-3505 GCA_965650715.1 uncultured Haloferula sp.
GGTCGGCGGCGGCGGTGATGACCAGCGCGTTCTTGCCCGAAGTCTCGGCGAAGAGGTGCATGCCGGGCTTCCACGAAAGAAACATTCGGGCCGTCTCGTACGCACCGGTCAGGATCACCGCGCCGATGCGCGGATCGGTCACGAGCGAGCGGCCGATCGCGTTGTCCGGGCAGGTGAGGAATTGCAGCACCTCGCGCGGCACGCCGGCTTCCCAGAGCGCGTTCACCATCACCCAGGCGGTGAGGACCGTTTCCGGCGCTGGCTTCAGGATCACCGTGTTTCCCGCCACGAGTGCGGCGAGGATGCCGCCGCAGGGGATGGCGTAGGGGAAATTCCACGGCGGCGTGACCAGCACGGTGCCGAGCGGATCGCAGGTCACGCCGTCGAAAGTGCCGGGGCGAAAGAAACTGCGCGCATAGTAGTCGGCGAAATCGATCGCCTCGCTCACCTCGGCATCCGCCTCGATCACCGACTTGCCGGCATCCATCACCATCGCCGCGATGGCTTCACCCCGGCCCCGAGCGATGGAGGCCGCCACCTCCGCGAGGATCGTGGCGCGACCTTCGAAGCCCTTCGCCACCCAAGCCTCGCGCGCGGACACCGCCACGGCCAGCGCACGCTCCACCTCCGCCGGTCCGCCCAACGCATGGCTGTATGCGACCGCTCCCGGACGCGAGGGATCCGCGGCTTCAGCGATCTCCGCTCCTTCGCAGGTCTCGCCGCCGATCTGCAACGGCACGAAGACAGCGCCTTCGAGGCGGCGCAGTTTCACCCGGTCGCGCACCCAGGAAACATTCTGCGGGAGGGACCAGTCGGTATCCGCCTCGTTGTGAAAAGGACGGTCGAGCGGCAGCGGCGGGCGTTCCTCGGTCGAGCGATCCTGCACCCTCTGCGGCCCGGCATGGGTGGAATGCATCATGGCGCAGGCATTCAGAAAGCGCTCCTTCTGCCGTCCCCACGCGGCATCCCCCGGCTGCATGCCGAAGAGATCGTGCAGGAAGTTCTCCGGCGAAGTATTCTCGTCGAGCCGCCGCACCAGATAGGCGATGGCGCTGTGGAAGTCCTCGCGCTTCACCACCGGGGCATAGAGCAGCAGACCCTTCGCGGCATCCCGCACGGTGCGGGCCTGGTGGTTCGCCATGCCTTCGAGCATTTCGAACTCCACGCGGTCCTCCACGCCCTCCCGGGCCCGTAGCAGCAAGCCATAGGCAATGTCGAAGAGATTGTGGCTGGCGACGCCGAGGCGCACCGCGCGGGCATTCTCCGGCTTGCAGCCCTCATGGAGCATGCGCTTGAAATTCGCGTCCACTTCGACCTTCGAGTGATACGGCGCGAGCGGCCAATCGTGGATTTCCGCATCCACCTTCTCCATCGCCAGGTTCGCGCCCTTCACGATGCGGATCTTGATCCCCGCCTTGCCTGCATCCACACGCTGGAGAGCCCAGGCATTGAGTTCCTTCTGCACCGGCCAGGCATCGGGCAGGTACGCCTGCAGCACGATACCCGCTTCGAGCCCGTGGAATTCCGGCTCGTCTAGTACTTCGCGGAACGCCGAGCAGGTGAGGCGCAGGTCGCGGTATTCCTCCATGTCGAGGTTCACGAACTTGTTGCCGCCGTCCGCGCGCTGGTGTTGCATCGCCGCACGGTAGAGCGGGCGGAGGCGCTTCTTGATCTCCGTGAGCGTCTCCTCCAGCGCCACAAGGTGGATCTGGCTGAAGATCGCGGAGAGCTTCACCGAGATGTAGTCGGTATCGGGATCGGCCAGGCGGGCGAGATTCGACTCCAAGCGGTGGTTGGCTTCTTCCTCGCCGAGCACCGCCTCGCCGAGCTGGTTGAGATTCATCCGCATGCCCGCGCGGCGGCGCCGCTGAAGGTGCCGCCGGAGCTTGTTTTCCTCGGCGGGAAGGATCACGGACGAGCTTTCCTGCCGCATTTTTTCGGCAACCAGCGGCATCACCACCTCCGGCGCGGCGGCGGAGGCCATCTCGCCGGCCCGCATCGCCACGCGCGCGCCGAGCGGCAGGTACTCCGGCACGCCGTAGTCATCGATCAGGTCCCGGAAGCGCTTCGCCTCGCGCGAAGCCGTCGGCGGGCGGAACACTTGGTCCGCCATTGCGAAGGTGAAAGCCTTGCCCGCCGCATCGTGCATCATCGCCGCCATCTGCCGCGCCTGCGTGCGTTCGCTCCACTTCAACCCGCGGGTCGCCTCCTCCAGCAACTCGGCCGCGAGTTCGACCGCGAGCTCCGGCAATTGGGCGTCACCGGGGCGAAATTGGCGGCATCGATCGATGAGATCGCAAACACGAGTCATACCAGTCACTTTAACCCACACGTCTTGACCGTATCGACCATCGCGTCCGCTCCCGCGAGCCAATTGGCGCGTCAATGAAGTGGCACCCTAGAACAATTGAGAGGTAGTCCAAGTGGCCGATTCGTGGAATATTCCACAAGTTCCGCCGTATAGCGGTTCCGCCACATGGTGGAAGAACCCAAGCCCCGCCCTTTCGTTACGATGCGCCTGCCCGCGATTCATGTCCTCGTTCTTGGATCCGCCCTCGCCGCCCAAGCCGGAGCCGAAACCCCTGCCGCGAACGCCGGCGGGATTTCGTTCAACGACTCGATCCAGCCGCTGCTCTCCGAGGCCTGCTACCATTGCCACGGCCCGGACAGTGGCACGCGCGAGCCGAAGGACGAACCCTTGCGCCTCGACCGGAAGGAGTTCGCCTTCCAAGCGCGCGCCGACGGGAAGCCGGTGCTAATTCCCGGCAAACCCGACGAGTCCGCACTGATCCGGCTGATCCGCAGCACCGATCCCGAGAAGCGGATGCCGCCGCTGAAGGCGCACCGCCAGCTCAAGCCGGAGGAGATCGCGCTGCTGGAGCGCTGGGTCGGCGAAGGTGCGAAATACGAGGAACACTGGTCCTTCCTGCCGCCGGTGAAGAAGCCTCTGCCGGAGATCGCGGGCGATACCTGGTCGCGCAATCCGATCGACCGGATGGTCCTGGCGAAGCTCAAGGCCAACGGCCTATCCCCCGCCCCGCCGGAAGATCCCCGCACCCTGATCCGCCGGGCGGCGCTCGACCTGACCGGACTTCTTCCGGAACCGGCGGACGTGGAGGCCTTCGCCGCGAATCCGACCGATGCCGCCTACGAGGCCTACCTCGACAAACTGCTCGCCTCGCCGCGCTCGGCCGAACACCGCGCCCGCTACTGGCTCGACTATGTGCGCTACTCCGACACGCACGGCCTGCACTTCGACAACCTCCGCTCGATCTGGCCCTATCGCGACTACCTCATCCGCGCCTTCCAGCAGAACAAGCCCTTCGATCGCTTCCTCACCGAGCAGCTCGCCGGCGATCTCCTGCCCGCCGCTACCGTCGATGAACTGGTCGCCACCGGATACATCCGTGCGAACGTCTCCACCAACGAAGGCGGCACGATCCCGGAGGAAGTGCACGTGAACAACACCCGCGACCGCGCGGAGGCTTTCGGCGCCACCTTCCTC
>CBFGPU010000452.1:0-3502 GCA_965650715.1 uncultured Haloferula sp.
CCGTGGCTGATTCAAGGCGCCGATTCCTTCCGGACCAAGATGCGCTGGATGACCGCGCTGCTCCTCCTGCTGATCTTCGCGGAGGGGGTGATGGGGACGGAGATCCGCGAGATGAACACGCGTCTTGCCAAAGCCCACCCGGGAATGGGGCGGGCGGAATGGATCGGAGTTCTGGAAAGCTCGTGGGTCTACCTCATTCACCGCAGCTTCTCCTGGGTGATCCTCGTCGCGGCAATCCTCGCCTGGGTGTGGACGCGCCGCATTTCCAGACCGGGGAGGGTGGCGGGTGGTGTCCTTGCCGTGGTCTTCGCCCAGATGTTTCTCGGCCTGATCATGGCGCGCGTGGAGATCCACCCTGCGGTGCAGGTGCTGCACCTCGGGCTCTCCGCGATCCTTCTTGCCCTGGCCACCCTCTGGTTCTGCGGCACCTTCCGTGTGGCGGCAGCATCAAACGCCTAGCAAGGCGGCGGCGGATTCCACGGGCAGTCCGTGCGCTTCGCCGACCGGAGGGCAGGTGAGCTTGCCGCCGGTGCAATTCACCGCTCCCAGCACTTCCTTGCGGATCTTGCAGGCACCCGCCACGCCGTTGTCGGCAAGCAGGGTGATCCAACGCTGCGTGACGTTGTTGAGCGCCTGGGTGGCGGTCCGGGCATAGGCACCGGGCATGTTCGCCACGCAGTAGTGGATCACGTCTTCCTCCACGTAGGTTGGAGCCTGGTGGGTGGTCGGCCGCGTGGTCTCCGCGCAGCCGCCCTGGTCCACGGCGATGTCCACGAAAACGCTGCCGGGTTGCATCAGCTTCAGCATGTCGCGGGTGATCAGCTTCGGTGCCCGGGCGCCGGGGACGAGCACGGCACCGATGACGAGATCCACGCGCGGCAGCAGTTCGGCAAGGTTCGCCTCGCTCGAGTAAACCGTATGGGTGCCGGTCATGGTGATGTCCAGGAAGCGCATGCGCTCGAAATCGACTTCAAGGATGGTAACGTCGGCACCGATGCCGGTCGCAACCCGCGCGGCGTTCACGCCCGCCGTGCCGCCACCGATGACGACCACACGTCCCGGAGCCACGCCGGGAACACCGCCGAGCAGCGTGCCGCGGCCGCCGTTGTGCTTCGCGAGGTGATAGGAGCCGACGATCGAGGCCATGCGCCCGGCGATCTCGCTCATGGGCTCCAACAGCGGCAGCCGGTGATTCACCTCCAGCGTTTCGTAGGCGAGAGCGGTGCATCCGCTGGCGACCAGCGATTCGGTAAGCGCCTTACCCGCGGCGAGGTGAAGGTAGGTGAAAAGCAGATGATGGGGTTGCAGCCGGGCGATTTCCTCCGGCTGCGGTTCCTTCACCTTCACGATCATCTCCGCCGCGGAGAAGACGGCATCGGCATCCGGCAGGATCTCGGCTCCGGCGGCGAGGTATTGTTCATCGCTGTAGCTGGAGCCGGTGCCGGCACCCGCTTGAACGAAGACCCGGTGGCCGCGCTTCACGAGTTCACCCGCCGAGGTGGGGATCATGGAGACGCGGTGTTCCTGAGCTTTGATTTCTTTCGGGATGCCGATGTTCATGGTGGTTCCGGGCACGGTGCGCCGGAACGCTAGCCTTGCCGCTGTCCCTTGTCTTTGCGGAAAAGGGTGGAATCCGGGAGCGAACGGGCCAATTCGGATCCGCATCCACGAAAATGCCGGGGACCGCTTGCGGCAATCCCCGGCAATCCGACGGAACCCGGCAGTCTCAGTCCTGCAGGACGATCTGGTAGAAGGCCTTGCCCGCGGGCGGCGCCGGATCGGTGAAGCTCGCGGTCCCCGCCGTGCCGGGTACGGTGGCGATCGTGCTCCACGAACTCAGGTCCGCGCTGCGGCGAACCGTGAAGGTGACGCCGGTTGCGCTCGGCCACTGGATCTGGCCGGTGCCTGCGCGCGTAGCGTGGAAGGCGGAGGAACCGTCGTTCGGGATCAGGCCAAGCCGATACTCGGTGAGGTTGTCGGTGCCGTCGTTGTCGAAGTCGCCGTCCGGGACCTGACCGAGATTGCCGAAGTACTGCAACTCCCATTCGTCGGCCAGGCTGTCGCCATCGCCCCCGGTGAAGAGGAACTGGAAAGCACTCCGCGCCACCGAACTGATGCGGACTTCGTCGATCAACCCGAGAAAGGCGTCCGTGCTTCCGCCATTGATCCGGCCTTCATTCCCAATGGTGAGGTCGCACGCGGCACCGGCCGAAAGGTCGTTGGTCATCTGGAGCGATGCCACCTGGTTCGCCTGGGTGCGGGATGGATCGAGCAAGGTCCAGTAGAACTTCAGGTTGTCCGCGGTGGCTTCGGCACCGTTATAGGCGACAGCCACATGATACCAAGCCCCTTGGACCGGGGCATCCGCCGCGGCACCCGCCGGCAGTGCCGTGCTGAGGGATTGGACTCCGGACCCGTGAAGATTGATGAACTCGAGCAGGGGTGCCGTGCCTGCGGTGTTACCTGAACCACCGACCGGCACGAGGCGGAATTGCCAGACGCGCTCCGCGGCCACATCGCCTTCCCCGGAGATGATCTGCATCGGCGCTGCCGAGGCCGGAGCTGTCATGGGATCGAAGTCCAGGCGGACGATGGCCTCGAAGGTGAAGGCTCCATCGCCACCGGCGTAAGCAAGCGTGGCATTGTCGGTGGTGTCTCCCGCCAGAGGCAGGGCGGAGAGCACGCCTCCGGTGGACGTGCCGCGGCCTGCAGAAGGATTCAGACCGGTCCCGAAGCCCCCGAGCGATGGCGGCCACATCAATGCTCCATTTGCCAGGCTTGTCAGTGAGATGCCTCCCGCCGCGGCATCGGCCGCCGGTGCGGCAACCTCGTCGAGGTGCCACAGGTGCAAGGTGCTCGCATCCGGGGCGTAGGGCTGGAAATCTTCACTGGTATCCGGCACGGAGTCGCCGTCGATGTCCGCCGGGGTGGAGACGGCGAGCGTTGGGTTAGAGCCCGCCGCCTGTTCGGCGGCATTGTCTCCGCTATCGCCATCGGGATTGCCGCTCGCCACCTCGTCGAGATCGGAGAAATGGAACTGCTCCCAACTGTCGATCAAAGTATCCCCGTCGGTATCGAGTGGCGTCAGCGTGGCGTTCTCGGGATTCGAGCCCGCGTTCTGCTCGGCATCGTTGTTGAAGCCGTCCGCATCATTGTCGTCGGTTCCGGAGAAACGGGCGGTGATCGTGAAGAGATCCTCGTCTCCGGTTTCCTTGAACCAGAAGACCTCCCAGCCGTCGGGAAGCCCGTCGGCGTCGCCATCGTACGACGAAAGAATGTCCAGCGGGTCGGTCCCGTCGAGGAACTCCGAGCCGTTGTCATGGAAGTCGCCGTCCGGATCGTCCGCGGCGGTGTATTTTGCCAGGAACGTGGCCACCGACTCGCTGGCATTCGCGCGGAAGTTCTCGACTTCCCATTCGTCCAGGAGCCCGTCGCCGTCGCTATCGTTGGCGTTGATGACCTCGGCACCGGCATCGTGAAGGAATTCCCGCTCCTCGCTGGT
>CBFGPU010000453.1:0-3497 GCA_965650715.1 uncultured Haloferula sp.
CAGACCGCCGATGTTGCGCAGGCGTAGCTGGCGGGCGACTTCCTGGGCCGCCTCGACGTTGGTCTCGAAGATCATCTTGTCCACGTCCTTCGAGCCGCGATTGCGGCCCGTGTTCACGTCGATGGAGATGAGCGCCTCCGTCTCATCGATCACGATGTAGCCGCCGCAGGGCAGCCAGACCTGGCGCGAGAAGGCCTCGTCGATCTGCTTCTGGATGTTCACCGCCTCGAAGATCGGCTGCGAGGTCGGCAGGTGATGGATTCGGCGCTTGGCGCGGCGCGAGATCTTGCCGGCGATCTCGCGGATGAACTCGGTCGTTTGGGCGTCGTCGCACAGCACCTGATCGACTTCGTCGGTGAGGAAGTCGCGGGCGGTGCGTTCGATCAGGCCGGGCTCCTGGAACACGCAGAGCGGTGCCGGGCCGGAGTCGCGCTTGTCCTCCACCGAGCTCCACTGCTCGAGCAGCATGGCGAGGTCGCGGACGAAGTGACGGGCCCGTGTGCCGTGGGCAACGGTGCGCATGATGATGCCCATGCCTTCCGGCACGCTGAGCTTCTGCATGATTTTCCGCAAGCGCAGGCGCTCCTTCGGGTCCTCGATCTTGCGAGAGATACCGAACTGCTCGGTGAAGGGCATGAGCACGAGATAGCGGCCGGCCAGCGAGATGTTCGTGGTGACACGCGGGCCCTTCGTTCCGATGGGGCCCTTGGACACCTGGATCATGATCTCCGAGCCGATCGGATAGATGCTGGGGATGTCCTTCGAGGTGATCTTCTGCTGCTGCTTCTTCTTGCTGCTGCTCGCGCGCTCGATCTCTTCGAGACCGGCGTCGAGTGCCGCGGGAATGGCGTCCCAGAAATGGAGGAAGGCGTTCTTGTCGAGGCCGATATCGACGAACATGGCCTTCAGGCCCGGCTCGATGTTCTTCACGCGGCCCTTGAAGATGCCGCCGACGATGTTCTGCTCGCCCTCGCGCTCGACGGTGTATTCCTCGAGGACACCGTTATCGAGAAGGGCAACACGTCGTTCCAAGCGTTCGACATTGACGATAACCGTATTGCCTTCCTTGGGGTTCGGTCGCCCGATTCCAAGGAAGCGTTTGATTTTCTGAATCATGGATTTGATAAGACAGGAGGTGGGAAATTGAGTCAGCGGTTGCGCGGCTTCGCATTCTTGCGCGGGGCCACGGTGCCTTCGGCATCCGCTTCGGGAGTGATGGTTGGACTAGGGGTGACTGTAGGTTGATTGTTATCGGGATTGCCGGGAACGATCCCGGCTGCGGCGGCGGCGTCCGCGGCTTCATCGCCGGTTTCGCCGTCGTCCTGGGTGACATCGATCGCGGCGAGCACGTCCTCTGGCAGTGCGATCTCCTTGATCGCTTCGAGCTTGCCGGGGACCGGTTCGAGAGGGTGGAGGGGCAGCTTCATCCCCTCGTCGCGGGAGAAGAGGCCGCGCATGACCAGATGGACGAGGGGGCCGCAGACCGCGCCGCCCGACTTGCCTTCGTGGACGAAAATGCACACCGCGTAGCGCGGGTTCTCGTAGGGGCCGAAAGCCATGGTCCACGAGTTGTGGCGCTGGTAGCTGCCGACCATTTCCGCCTGCGCGGTGCCGGTCTTCGCGGCGATCTCGTAGCCCGGGATCTTCACGCGGCCGGCGGTGCCGCCGGGCTGGTTCACGGCCATCCACATGCCCTTGCGGATCCGCTCCATGTCCGCGGGCTTCACGCCTTCCTTGATCAGGTCCACCTTGAGGCGCGGGGTGTCTTCCACCAGCACGTTGCCGCCTTGATCCACGGCCTTCTTCACCAGGCGGGGATGGTAGTAGCGTCCGCCGTTGGCGACACAGGAGGCGATGGCGCAAAGCTGGAGCGGGGTGGCCAGCGATTGTCCCTGGCCGATGGAAAGGAAGGCCATGTTGACCGGGGTCGGCCGGTCGTTCGGATTCTTGCGCTGCCACTCGCGGCTGCCGATCACGGCTCCGGGGTATTCGCCCGGCAACGGCACGCCGGTCTTCTCGCCGAGGCCTAGCATGCGGAAGCCGTCGGCCATTTTCTTGGGGCCGAGCGTGTTCGCCATCTGCATGAAGTAGGGATTGCAGGACTGCTGGATGGCCTTCGGAAGGTCCAGTCCGCCGTGGCTGCCACCCTTTTGCGCGATCCAGCAGCGCACCTTGGTGCTGCCGTAGGGTACGTAGCCGTTGCAATTGAAGCTGCGGCCCGCCAGGCCGTTCATCGCCCCGGTGAGCGCGGTCGGGACCTTGAAGGTGGAACCCGGCGAGAAGGCGCTGATCGAGCGGTCGATCATCGGGTGAAGCTTGTTCTCGTCGTATTCCTTCTTCTTCGCGACCGTGATACTGGGGACGTAGTCGTTCGGATCGTAGTCGGGGATCGACGCCATCGCCAGGATCTCGCCGGTGCGGACATCCATGACCACGCCGGAGGCCGTGCCCGCGCGGCGAAGCACGTTCGACAGGAGATACTGGACCTCGGCGTCGATTGTCAGCGTGACGTCCGCGCCCGTGCCGGGCTCCTGCGCGTCGATCTTCTCCCCGATGATCTTGCCCTTCTCGTTCTTGACGATGATCTTCCAGCCCTCCGCGCCGTTCGGGTTGTCCGGCGTCACCCCGCGAAGCATGTCATCCAGGGTGGCCTCGACACCCGCCACGCCCACGTCGTCGCCGACATACTGGTAGCCGAACTTGTTGTAGGCGTCCTTGGGGATGTCGCCCTTGGCCCACTGGCGGAGGTAGCCGAGGGTGTGGCAGGAGAGTGCCTTGTAGGGGTATTCCCGTTGCGGCCGGACGTTGAGATAGACGCCGGGCAGCTCGAGCGAGTGCTCGGCGAAGCGGGCGAACTGCTCGTAGTTGATGTCCGTGGTGTAGGTGAAGGGGACGAGACCGCCGTGGGTCTTGTAGTGGCTGACCAGCGCCTTCGAGTTGAAGTCTTTCGCCAGCCCCAGCTCCTGAAGCGGAGGAATGATCCGCTCCTTCACGATCGACAGGATATCCGCCTCCTTGCGGGTGCGGCGCATGCCGTCCTCCCAGGCGGCCACTTCCACCACCGGGCCGTCGTTCCGCTGCAGACGGTAGGCGTCGTGGATCTCCTGGAGATTGAAGGAGACCTCGTAGTTGCGCTTGTTGCGGGCGAGTTCGATGCCGTGACGGTCCTTGATGATGCCGCGTATGCCGGGCTCGCGGACGGTGATCTGGCGATTGCCGGGCACGTCCTTCTGGAACTCCTCGCGCTTTTCGATCTGGAATTCGTAGAGGCGACCCAAAAGCACTCCGAAGCCCGCCAACACCAAGGCAGTCAGCAGGTAAACGCGGAGACGGTAGCGTGGTTCCACAATCATGCCAAAGAGCGCCGGCGGCGCGGTTTCTTCTTCAGGCCTTCGAAGCGGATCTCATACCCGAATTTCTCCGCGATCTGGAACAGGATCCAGAAGACGACGGGCGAGAAGAGCATCGTGAGGACGGAGGTGAATACGATTTGAAAC
>CBFGPU010000454.1:0-3480 GCA_965650715.1 uncultured Haloferula sp.
GCGACCGCACGGAAGCGGTCACGGTGGCCCTGCGCCGCGGGATCATTCACCTGCCGGAGCTTTGATGCATCCTTGCCACCGCCACGCGCCATGATCTAACTGTTACGGTGATCCCCAAGCTCAATCTTGTCTCCGCGCTTGCTGCCCTCGTTTTCCTTTTCCTGCCCTGGGTCAGCATCGAATGCCGCGGCGAGCGCATGGCGACCCAAACGGGCGTGCAAATGATCATCGGCTCCGCGACCGCGTCGAATTCCGCCAAGGACAAGCAGATCAAATTCTCCGACGAAGGCGAGTCGCTCGGGCATTCCTATTTGGGAGCGGTGGCGCTGGTGGCGATCCTCGGGGCCTTGCTGATGTCCTTCGCCTCGCTGATCGCCGGGCGGAAGGATCTGGACCGCGGCTGCGGTGCCTTGTGCGCCGTGGCGCTGGCATGCCTGCTGATACAAGTATCGCTCGGTTTCCCGGCGGAGAAAGCCATCCCGGAGAGCATGTCGAAGCCCCCTTCCTCCGAGGGTCCCACGGTGAACATCGATCTCGGGGAGATGGGCCGGACCTTGCAGAAGGAGGTGTTGGCAAGCATCCGGGTGCGTCCGATCCCTTGGTTCTATTGGGAACTCGCCGCCCTCGCGATTCCGACCCTCATCCTTGGGAATGCCTTTCTCGACCGCATCAAGGCCAGGGATGCCTGAGCATCCCGTTCTTGCCCCGCCCGGCGAAGTGTCGGAGGCTTTTCCGTGATGAGCGAGAAGCCAGCATCCCGGTGGTCTGCCAACAAGGGCATCGCCCGTGGAATCCTCCACGACCGCCACCTGCGCCGGCGTTTCATCGGGAAGCTGCTTTTCCTCCTGGTGGCGGTGTTTGCGATCGGCCTGTGGGTGATTCCCGCTTGGTTGAGCAAGGACATCTGGCGCTTTTTCCTCTGGTGGGCCGGTTGCGGCGTCCTCGGGGTTCTCGTGGTCGCGTTCGCGGTTTACGATGCACTCGCCGTGATCCGGGAGGAGCGGGAAAAGATGCATCGCTAGCGGGAGCGGCTGCCGGGATTCGTAAAGCTTCCGCTTTCCCTCCGGCCCGCTTCGTGCCACACCCGCGGCGTGAACGAAGGGCGCGCCGGATCCACGCCCTCACCAACACGAGAACCGCCGATGACCGAAGACACCGACAGGGAATTTGGACCGCAGCCGCTGGCGGCGGTGATGGAGCGCTGGAAGCTCGAGAACCACGACCTGGTGGAAGCCTCTCCCGAGCAGCTCACGCACAAGCAGGTCCAGCGGGCGAAGAGCGGGAGGAAGCTCACGCTGAAGATGATGATGAAGGTCGCGCGAAGTCTCAACATCGCCATCTGGAACCGTCTGAAGCCCGCGGAGAAGGAAAGGTTCGCCGAGTACTGCCACAAGGACCTCTTCTCGTACTCGAAGGGCTTCGATCCGCAGAAGCCCGACATCAACGAGGAGCTCCTTTAGCAGCCAGGCCCGATGCAAGCGGCCACGCCTCTTCACCAGTCACGCTAGCCCGCTTGCTTCGCCGCATCGGCCTCCGCCTTTGAAGCCTTGCGGGCTTCCGCGACGAAGTGGTTGCAGGCCTCGCGGCAGAGCAGGGGAATGGCGGCGGCGCGGTCGATGTCTCCCACGACGCCGTCGTAGCGGCTTGCTTCGCTGTCTTCGAGCGGCGTGGTCTCGTCGATCCTCCAGAGGATCTTCTTCACGCAGCAATTGCCCGGACCGCAGACCTCGGTGACGAGCTGCTGCGCGCCCGCATCGCTCAGGTTGCGGGCGAAGCGGTACATGCCGGTTTGCCGGTTGAGTTTGGTGCGGAGATGCTCGACTTCGATCCTGCCTTCCTGCTGCGCGAACCACAGCCCGACCCCGGCGGGATAGAAGAGATCCAGGGCCTGCTTCAACTGCCCGGCCGAGGCGAGCACCAGCATCCATCCCCGCACCAGGGAGAGTTCGCCCTTGGTGAAGCGGTAGTGGCCGTCGTCCGCCCACGTGGAAATGGCGCGGGCCATTTCGGGATCCTCGTGGACCTCCAGCGATCCGGGGTCGATTCCCTCGTCGTCGATGTGACGCAGGAGGTATCCATGGCCGCCTTTTCCCGGCTCGATCGATACCTGGCCGATCCGGCGGACGCCTCCGGCGATGGCGGCGGCGAGACGTTCAGCGAGCTTCATGGTGTTTCGCATCGAAGTCGGTCACTTGGTCGAGGATGACCTCCGCCATGTTCCGGCCGGTGCCGATGGCGGAGGAGTAGTAGAGCGTTTTGCCGCGCAGGTGATGGGGATTGTGCCGGAAGACCTCGCGCTGGCTTGCGGCCTCGCCGGGCTCGGTTTCGATCCCTAACAGGACCGGGATGTCCTGATAGCTGTGCAGGCCGTCCGCGATGAAGAAAGGCACCACCACCACGTTCGGCGTGGCGGCGAGCTTGTCCCACTCCGCGATGAACGGCTGCTCCTCCATGTAGGCGTCCAGCACGTCGGCATAGCCCGCGCCCGAGGCCTTGATCAGGTCGGCCTGGTCGCGGACCGCCTTGGTCGAGTTCTGGTTCAGGCCGGTACCGTGGCCGACGATGAAGAGCGTGGTCTGCGCGGGATCCGCCTCCGGTGCCACCTCCTTCGCGCGCTGGAGCAGCAGCCCGGTCATCGAGCGGTGCACGCCCACCGGCAGGGTGTAGTGCCAGGTCTTTCCGGCGCGGCGGGTGCTGGGACCTTCGAGCCGCAGCTCGCGCGGGATCACCTCCTGCGTGAAGTAGCCTTCGCTGATGAAATCCGGCACGACGTACACCTCCTCCGCCTCGATGAGGTACTCCGCCTCGCGCATCGAGGGTTCCTCCTTCCAAAAGCAGCAATGCACCTCGCCGAACAGGCCGCGGGAGCGGATCTCATCCGCGTGCTCGAAGTAGGGTGTGGAAGAGTCTGGGTTTTCCGTCGAGCCGTGCCCCACGATCAGGAGCGCGGCATGCGGCTTGGGCGTGAAGGACATGCCCCCGAAAGTGCGCGGCAGGGCGGGGGATGCAAGGGTTTGTTCTGCTTTGCAAAACGAGGGCGAAACACCAGCCTCCCGCCGTGCTCCCGCTGCTCCAGCTCTGGATCGATCCCGTCGAGCGCGACGGTCCCGGAAACATGGCGGTGGACCAGTGGCTTGCGGAAACATCGGACCTGCCGGTCCTGCGTTCCTACCGCTGGGAGCCCGGTTGGGGCAGCTTCGGTTACTTCGTGAAATGCGCCGACCTTCCTGCGAACGGCCTGCGCTGGGTCCGGCGCTGGACCGGAGGCGGGATCGTTGACCATCGCGCGGACTGGACCTACACGCTCTTCGTCCCGCGGGGGGAGAAGCTGGCGGAAGCCCGTGGAGCCGGCAGCTACCGCGTCATTCACTCGGCCGTCGTGTCCGCACTGCAAGGTGCCGGTAAGAGCGCCCGGCTCGCCGGGCCGGCGGCACCGGCCGCCGGGGGAGAGTGCTTCATCCGACCGGTCGAGTACGACGT
>CBFGPU010000455.1:0-3466 GCA_965650715.1 uncultured Haloferula sp.
CACGGGTGCCCGCGAACTGCTTCCCGACGCTCCGGCAACCGCCGCGCTACGAGATGCCGCGACCGACCGGTTGGTGCAGGCTTCCGTCGAGCTGGCCCGTCAGGAGCGCCGCTTCGGCGACGTGGAAGGTGCCAAGGAAACGGTGGCCAAGGTGCTCGATCCCGCGGTGGCACCGGGCGATGCCTCGGCGACGCAACTTGAGGAAGAACTTGGCGACCCGATCCGCACCAATCCGGCGGCGACGCTGGAACATGGCAAGGATGTGGAGGAAGTCCGCATGCTTCTCTACAAGGCGGACGGCTACAAGAATCTCGGTGAATTCCGCAAGGCCGGCCTGACCTTCGAAGAAGTGCTCCGCATCGACCCGACCAGCAAGGCGGCGCGGCGCGGCATGGAGGCGGTGACACAGATGCGGACCGACTACTATCGCGCCGCGCACGATCATTTCCGCGGCGAGATGCTGGCGGAAGTCGGCGAGGCGTGGGAGCTGAAGGTGCGCCCGAGTATTTCGATTCCGGATGCCATCGGACCCGCGGACCAGGGGCCGGCGGATTCGCGGATGCTGATCTCGAACAAGCTGGACCGCTTGATCCTGCCGACGCTCGACTTCGAGGGCACGAACATCCAGGAGGCGCTCGACTACCTGCGCGCGCAATCGGTCATGCTGGACACTTTCGAGGATGATCCGGCGCAGAAGGGGGTGAACTTCGTGCTCGACCTCGGCGCGGCCGATTCGGAAGCGGCGAAGGGCGTGATGGCCACGCCGATCAATCTCCAACTGAAGAACGTCCCGATCTCGCAGGCATTGCGGTATATCGGGGAGATCACCCGGACGACCTATTCCCCGCAGCAATTCGCGGTGGTGGTGCATCCGGTGGGTGCGGCCTCGGCCGAGTTGATCACGCGGACCTACCGGGTACCTCCGGATTTCCTGAGCAGCGGCGGGACCGCGGCGGGCGGGGAAGGCGAGCTCGACCCCTTTGCCGAGGACAGGGAGGGTGAGGGGCTGCTGGCCAAGAAGATGGATGCTATCACCGTGTTGAAAAACCTGGGCGTGACTTTCCCCGAAGGCGCGACGGCCGTCTTCAACGCGGGAAACAACACCTTGCGCGTGACCAACACGATCGTGAACCACGGCCTCGTGGAGCAGGCGGTCGAGCAGGCGCAGAACACGCAGCCGACCATGGTGATGGTGCAGGTGCGGATGATAAAAACCCAGGAGCGTACGCTCAAGGAACTCGATTTCGACTGGCTGCTGAGCGATTTCCGCTTGGGCGGCGACGGGCTGACTCCCGGTGTGCCCGCGGGTCACCTCAGCGGTGGCACGCAGAATCCGGCGAACCTCGCGGACGTGAATCTGCCGCCGGGCGAGTATTTCCGCAATGCCCTGACGGCGGGCAACCGCAGCGGCACGGAGGTAATCACCGGGGATGCCATCGACGCGCGGCTCCTGGAGCAGCAGCAGGGCTTCTCGCCCGGAGCTGCGCGGGCGCCGGGCGTATTGTGGGCGAATGGTATCCTGAACAATACCAACCTGACCATGCTGATGCGCGGCTTGGATCAGAAGAAGGGCGTGAACATGGTGGTCAGCCCTTCGACGGCGACGCGGAGCGGCCAGCAATCGACGATCGAGATCATCCGCGAATTCATCTATCCCGAGGAGTACGAGCCCCCGGAACTGCCGAACACCGTCGGCGAAGGCGACGTGCTGGTGGACCTCGATACCGGCGATATCTTCGCGGAAGAACGTCCGCTGGTGCCGATCACTCCGGCGACCCCGACTTCCTTCACCAAGAAGGACGTGGGCGTGGTGCTGGACGTGCTGCCGACCGTGAGCGCCGACCGCCACTACGTGGACATCGCGCTCAAGCCGACCGTCACCGACTTCGACGGCTTCATCAACTACGGCACGCCGATCATCAGCGCCGCGCCGCCCTCGGGTCTCGGGGTGCTGGGTCAGGTGGCCGGTGATGGCACGGTGGTGCTGACCAGCAACGAGATCCTGATGCCGGTCTTCTCGGTGATGAAAACCGAGACCAACCTGACGATCCGGGATGGAGCGACGCTGGTGATCGGCGGTTTGCTTGAAGATAGGGTTCAGCAATTCGAGGACAAGACGAAGTTCTTCGGCGACCTGCCGGTGGTCGGGCGCCTGTTCCAGAACGAGGGCTATGCCCCGGTGCGCACGGCGATCATCTTCCTGGTCACGGTGAAGGTGCTGGATCCTTCGGGGGAAACCCCACGCGGCAATTGACGTCCGCCTGATCGGGGTGGAGCTTTGGGGCTTCACCTTTCCTGCCATCTGCAATGCCATCGACCGACCCGGAACCGGAGAACTATTCCATCGACGACATGATGGACCGCTTGCGGTCCCGAGGCGAGGGTGGAACGGACGGGGAAGCGCAACTCGTGACCCGGGAGGATGGCACGCAGGTCTATCGCATGCGGAAGCGCAAGCGCCGCAGCCACCAACCGAAGAAGGACAAGGAGCGTCGCAAGAAGCAATATCGTGTCGTGCAGGTGGTGCTGGCGGTTGCCTTGGTGGTGCTGACCGCGGCGGCGTTCCTGGCGGCCGTGCTGTACCTGAACAGCGGTGCTTACCGCGACTCGGTGGTGGCGCGGATCCGCACATGGACCGGGGCGGAGCCGAAGGTGACCGAACTGCGGGTCACGCCGGTGAGTGCGGCGGCTTCCTCGCTGGAGTTGAAGTGGCCCGAAGGTTCGGTGTTGGATTCCCTCAAGTTGGGAGCGATCAGCGGCGACCTGCAATCCGGCCGGCTCCTGGCTGGCAAATGGAAGGGTAACGAATTGTACTCCGCGAACGGGGGCGTGCTGGTGCTGCGCATGCCGGTGGCGGGCGCGGGCAGGGTCGCGGGTGGTCCGGAGGGGACGGAATGCCCGTTCCAGTTCCGCTATCGGAGCAGCAAGTTCTCGGTGATCTCGGGGGATCCGGCCAAGCCGGCGTTCCGGGTGAAGGACAGCGAGGCCTCGCTGGTGATGTTGGATCCCATGGGGGAGTCGGCCAACCTGCAGTTGGACGGTGGATCGCTCAATGCCGCGGGTTGGGGGGATTACGCGCTGAACTTCGCTTCGCTCCAATTCGAAGATGGCGGGATGAAGTTGGGCGGCTTGCGCCTCTCGCCCCCCGGCGGCGGCAAGGGCGAGATCCGCATGGATAATCCCGGGGAGGTGCCGTTCGATCTCGACGGGGGGACCAGCGAACTGGCGGTCCACTTGTCGCAGGTGCCCTTGAATGCGCTGCTGGGGCCGTCATTCGGGACTTGGCTGAGCGCCACCGTCGAGACTCCGGACGGTGCGGAGGGCGGGAAGTTTTCGTTCCGGCTGGGACCGGATCCGGAGATGTCATTGCGCGTGCCGTTCCGGGCGGTGTCCACGACGGACACGGAAGCAAGCGGGCTGCCGATGTTCGAGGTCCTGGCCACCCATTTGCAGGAGCCGTGGTACG
>CBFGPU010000456.1:0-3452 GCA_965650715.1 uncultured Haloferula sp.
AATGGCTCGAGGGCGAACGACGGCGCGTCGTCGGACGGATCGCAGCGCTCGTCGACGAGCCGCTCGGCATGCAGCTCTACGCATCCACCGACGAGCTACGGCGATTCCTCCGTGAATCGGGGCGCGTGACGAGCGTGCTGCTCCGCATCGACCGCGCGCGGGAGAGCGAGCTGCTCGCGGCGCTCCGGCTCCGGCCGCTCGTCGGCGCGGTCAGCCGGAAGCACGACGTCCTCGAGCGCTTCGCGTCGCAGAGCGGCGGCCAGATGCAGGCGGAAACTCCCGGTGCCGGTGCCGCGGGCGGGCTCGGCTTCGGCCTGATGCGCTTCGCCGGGGCGAAGCTGGTCTCGGGGTTCGATATCGTCGCCGGTGCGCTCGGGCTCGCCGACCGGATCACCGGAGCCGATCTGGTGATCACGGGGGAGGGGTCCCTCGATTTCCAGACGCTTGGCGGCAAGGGCCCCGCCGGAGTGGCGGCGATGGCGAAGGCCGCGGGGGTGCCGGTGCTGGCCGTGGCAGGACGGGTGGAGGATAGCGCCGGGGCGCTCTTCGATGCGGCTTTGTCCTTGGAAACCTTCGGGTTGCCACTGTCGGAGTGCATCGCGCGTGCGCCGGAATTACTCGCCGAACTCGTTGCCGGGCATGAGGGCTTGCTCCGCAGGCTCTCCGGCGGCTAGGACAAGCGGCGCAATGAGCGACGTCGTTCTCCTATTCTCCGGTCAAGGCGCCCAGAAGGTGGGCATGGGCAAGGATTTCCATGAGGCGTCAGAGACGGCCCGGAACCTTTTCAAGAAGGCCGACGAGGTGCTCGGCTTCCAGCTCTCCCATACGATGTTCGAGGGCCCGGACGACGAGTTGACCCGCACGTCCCGCTGCCAGCCAGCCTTGTATTTGCACGGGCTGGTGGCCTTGGCGCTTATCCGCGAGCGCGTCAGCGGCCTGTATCCCGTGGCTGCCGCCGGGCTTTCCCTCGGGGAATTCACCGCACATGCCGCTGCCGGGACTTTCTCCTTCGAGGATGGTCTGAAGATCGTGGCCCGTCGCGGCCTTTTCATGGAGGAAGCCTGCCAAGCCACCCAAGGGGCGATGGCCGCCCTCATCGGCGGGGAAGAGGAGGCCGTGAAGGCCCTCGCCGCGGAATGCGACGTGGATGTCGCCAATTTCAACGCACCGGGGCAAATCGTGCTTTCCGGAGCCGTCGCGGGCATCGATGCAGCGGTGGAAAAGGCCCGTGACCACGGCATCCGCCGCGCGATCAAGCTGAACGTGGCCGGGGCCTACCACAGCCGCCTGATGCAGTCCGCGCAGGACAAGCTCGCCGCCGAATTGGCCGGAGTGCCGATGCAGACCCCGGCGATCCCGGTGGTGTGCAACTACGGCGCTTCCGTGGTCGCCGATCCCGCCGAGATCCGCACGATGCTGGAGAAGCAGGTGACCGGCTCCGTGCGCTGGACCGAGTCGATCCGCCTCTTGGTCGAGAAGGGCCACCGCACCTTCATCGAACTCGGCCCCGGCAAGGTTCTGGCCGGCCTCGTAGCGAAGATCGACAAGGACGTGACGGTCTACTCCGTGGAGGATTTGGCCTCCCTTGAAGCGGTCACGGAGCAGCTCGAATAAAGGTAAGAAAAAGTGAAAATTGATGTTGCGCGGGTCGGGCCTCCTCCCTAGCTTCCGCGCACGCCGAAAGGCGACTCAACTACAGGCAAAGGAGCGGTAGTTCAGTTGGTTAGAATGCCGCCCTGTCACGGCGGAGGTCGCGGGTTCGAGTCCCGTCCGCTCCGCCACTCTCTGAGTGGAAAAACAGCCGCCCTTCGGGGCGGCTTTTTTCGTTTTTAGTTCGCCCACGCCAAGCGGAGCGGATGGGGCGAGAGCGCGGGGGAACGTTAGCGACGTCTTTGGCAGGCGAAGCCACGCTGGCACAGAGCCGCAGGCTCAACCTTCCGGAGCGAAGCGTAGGCCCGGGTTCGAATGCAGGAGGGAGCATCGCCACCTTCCCTCATCGGCGCAGCCGCAACTTGGCATGGTCCGGTGGACAATCCCGTCCGCTCCGAACTCCTGCGTCACGCGCTCCCAACCAATCCCTCGAGCACCCGTCCCGCCGCGATCATCCCGAAGACCGCGGTGACATGGGTGGCCGTGCCGTAACCGGCATCGCAGCGGAGGCCGGAGGGCAGATCTTCCGGCCGTTCATGGCTCACCTCGCCCTCGCAGGTGGGATAGAGCGGCGGCTCTTCGGAGTACACCGCTTCGATCTTGAATTTCTTCACCTTTTCGCCCGCTCGTGCTTTCGGGAAACCATGCTCGTCGCGCAGGCGCTTCCGCACCGCCATCAGCAGCGCGTCGTCCCGCGTCCTCGCCAGGTCGGCCACCCGGATTTGCGTCGCATCCCGTCTTCCGCCCGCCCCGCCGCAGGCGATGACCGGCACGCCGCGCTCGCGGCAGCGGGCAAGGAGCACGCACTTGGCGCGCACGGCATCGATTGCATCGATCACGGCGTCGAAACCCGCGTCGAGGAAATCATCCACGTTGCGGTCGGAGAGAAATTCCTGGCGCTCCGTCACGACGATTTCCGGTTGAATGGCGCGGAGACGGACTGCCATGACGCCGACCTTGGGCTTCCCGTAGGTGCCGTCGAGCGCGTGGATCTGCCGGTTCGTGTTGGTCACGCAGAGGTCGTCGGCATCGATCATGGTGATGTTGCCGATACCGGAGCGGGCGAGGCATTCCGCAGCCCAGCAGCCGACTCCGCCGATGCCCACCACCGCCACGTGGGCGCGGCGGAATTTCTCCAGCGCGGCCGTGCCGTAGAGCCGGCCGATGCCGGAGAAGCGGTTGAGGTAGGCGTCGCTCACGATGCTTTCCGTGGTAGCGTCGCCTGTCCGGCGCTGCAAGTGCCGGGAGATCTTTGCATCCTTGCCATCCTGTAATCACAGGAGATTTGGCAGCAGGCATCTGTTACGATAGGCGGAAGGCCGGTAGGACCGTTTGATCTGCACATCCAATCCAAACCCTCCATGTTCCTTAGATCGCTACCGCTATTGATGCTTCCCGTTCTCGCCTCGGCCGCGCCCGACCTGGTTGTGGCGGATTTCGAGGGGGATTCGTTCGCCGGCTGGAAGGTCAGCGGGGAAGCCTTTGGCAAAGGACCCGCGAAGGGAGCGCTGGATGGGCAGATGCCGGTCTCCGGCTATCTCGGCACCGGCTTCGCGAATGGGTATCACGGCGGGGACGATAGCACCGGCACGCTGGAATCGCCGCCGTTCAAGATCGAGCGCAAGCACCTCAACTTCCTCATCGGCGGCGGGAAGTTCCCCGGCGAGACGGCGCTGGATCTGATCGTGGACGGCAGGACGGTCCGCAGTGCGACGGGCTGCTTCGACCGGCCGGGCGGGAGTGAGAGCCTCGAGTGGCAATCCTTCGATGTCTCCGGGTTCGCCGGCAGGGAGGCGCGGATC
>CBFGPU010000457.1:0-3452 GCA_965650715.1 uncultured Haloferula sp.
AAGCCTCGGTGAAGCTTACCTCGCGCTACCTGACCGGCCGCTATCTGCCGGACAAGGCGATCGACGTGCTCGACGAAGCCGGCGCCCGCGCGCGCATCGGCCAGATGACACGTCCGCCGGAGATCAAGCAGCTCGAAGCGGACATCGAACAGGTGAACCGCGAGAAGATCGGCGCGATCGGCGAGCAGGACTTCGAGAAGGCCGCCGCCTTGCGCGACAAGGAGAAGCACATCAAGAAGACCCTCGACGAGACGCTGAAAACCTGGCGCTCGAAGTCGGAGGAGACGGTCGTGGAAGTCGGCGATGAGGACATCATGGCCGTGGTTTCCAAGTGGACCGGTGTGCCGCTCCGCCGCATGGAGGAAAAGGAAGCCGAGAAGCTGCTAAAGATGGAAGGCGAACTGGAAGGCCGCGTGATCGGACAGGACGAGGCGGTGAAGGCCATCTCGAAGGCCCTGCGCCGTTCGCGTGCGGACCTCAAGGATCCGCGCCGTCCGATCGGTTCTTTCCTCTTCCTCGGCCCTACGGGCGTCGGCAAGACCTACCTGGCGCGCAACCTCGCCGAGTTCATGTTCGGCGATCCGGAAGCGCTGATCCAGATCGACATGTCGGAGTACATGGAGAAGTTCACCTCGAGCCGCCTGATCGGGTCGCCTCCCGGTTACGTGGGCTATGAGGAAGGCGGCCAGCTTTCCGAAGCGGTCCGTCGCCGGCCCTACTCCGTGGTGCTTTTCGACGAGATCGAGAAGGCCCACCCGGACGTGATGAACCTGCTCCTCCAGATCCTGGAAGAGGGGATGATCACCGACTCGCTGGGTCGCAAGATCGACTTCCGCAACACGATCATCATCCTGACTTCGAACGTCGGTGCCTCGACCATCAAGCGCCAGACCTCGCTCGGCTTCGGCGCGATGTCCGAGGACAACGCGGACTTCGAAGGCATGAAAGAAAAGATCCTGGAGGAGTCGAAGCGCTTCTTCAAACCGGAGTTCCTCAACCGCCTGGACGACCTCGTGGTCTTCCACATGCTGGAGAAGACGGACCTCGACAAGATCGTGGATCTCGAAATCGAGAAGCTGCTCAAGCGCCTGCGCGAGAAGGAAATCACCCTCCAACTCGAGACCAGCGCCCGGGACCTGCTGGTGAAGAAAGGTTTCGATCCGGCTTACGGCGCGCGTCCGATGCGCCGTGCGGTGGAACGCTACCTGGAAGACCCGCTGGCCGAAGCCCTGCTCCGCGGCGACGTGAAGCCCGGCGACACGGCGAAGGTTTCCTGCCCGGAAGGGAAGGAAGAGCTCATCTTCGAGTCCATCGGCGAGAAGGCCCAGCCGGACAGCGCCGGGGTTTGATCCGAAACCACTCAATGAAGAGCGGCTCCCGGAAGGGCGCCGCTCTCTTGTTTTCCTGCATTTGGTGTAGGAGTAAGCCCGCTGCCCGCGGTCCCTGGGGGGGAAGACGCAGGAGCAGATCAAGGCGAACTGGTGAGCCGGGGAGGGTCGCTTCTTCCTTTACCCGCATCTGCCGTTGCACAAACTCTGTGGCATGTTTGGAAAAATCCGCTTCATTAATGTCCGGTCAGCTTGTGGCTTCGCGCTTGCCCTCGTCGTGAGCGCCGGACCATGTGGGGAGGCGGAGGACCGCGGGGGAGCGGGCGGTGAAGTGGCTGCTGATGTGGTGGCCAGGAATCCCTTCAAGGCGCGCTTGGATGAGGGTGAGTACGAGAGGCGGGTGGCGCGCTTCGATCAGGCGCGGCTTGATCCGAAGGTGGTGGAGGCATCGAAGCTGCCGGGTTTCGGGGTGATTGTGAATGACGCGGCGGCGGGCGGCCGGGGAGAGAAGGAGGGCTTGGTGAAGGGATGGGTGATCGATCGCTACAATGGGAAGGACTATTGGAACCACCATCAGGGCATGCAGGCGCAGGCAGACAACGACGATGCGCGCCGCGAGATCGAGGCGGTATCGCCGCAAGGAGAACGGAAGACTTTCCACTTCGGGCCCGGCCGGCTGGGGATCAACACGAGCAATGCGCACCGCCCCGAGCAGTATCTATTGAAGAACATCGGCCGCGGTAATTGGGATCGGGACATGCTGGTCACCGTGCAGGCGTGGCATGCGGGGGATCACGAGTTGCTGGAGACGGCGCTGCACCGAGCCTTCTCGAAGGGGATGGGGCCGAATTCCTTCTCGAACTACTATGGCGCTGTCCTCGCGCTCGACCGAGGCGACAAGGCGCGGGCCAAGGTTTTGTTGGACAAGGTGTTGGGAGAAGTCGGGAAGGATGGCGAGGTGCCGCGTTTCTATCGCTCGGGGGTGCGGACGCTGGCGCTTGGTCTGGGAGACTACGGGCTGCTGCGCAAGGCGATCGCGGAGGTGAAGGATTTCGATCTGGAGATCCAGGAGGAGATGATCCCGGCATGGGAGAAGTGGGCGGCATCGGCGCCGAAGGCTTCGCTGGTGTCGCGGGCAATGCCGAAGGCGGGTGGGGATGTGTTAGGCGGAGTGGTGGCTGTGAACGACGGATGGGGGAAGTTCTACCGGCTCGGTGATCCCGCTGGCTTGCGGGACGGGACTCATTTCGCGGCGAAGATGCCGCCGGACTACGATGACTATTGCTTTGCGCCGGAGAAGCCGGTGAAGGATGTGATCTGGGAGATCCGCGGCGGCTACGGGGATATCCAGCCACCGGGGACTTTCCACGAGATCGCGTTTTATCTGGTGGATCTCACGGCGCGAAAGGAAGCAGCGGAGGAAATGCGCTATTGGATTCCGGATTGGGTGGTGGCGGGAGTACGCTTGCGGAACGATGTGAAGGATGGTCGCACCCTCTACCTCAGCGCGGGAATCAATCCGATCGAGATCCCGACCCAGCGGGCCCTGCCGCGATTGGACGAGGGCCAGGTCGGTGAGCTGATGAAGCGGATCAAGGAGGGAAAGGCGGAAGCGGTAAAGGATCGGAAGGGTGGCTTCGTCATCCAGCTCATTCGTTTTGGCAACGAAGCCGAGGTCGTGATCAACGGGGTGCCTTATCTGCGCCTGCCGGTGGATCCGTCGGTCGGCGAACTGGGCTGCGTTGTGCACAGCACTGGCATGGCCGTGGCAATCGACGGGATGACGCTGAACGAGGCGCAAGCAAAGTAAGCCACACGCACGGCGTGTGCGGCCTACTCGGCTCCGCTCAACTCCGGCAGCGCATTCGCCTCGGCTTCCGCGAGCAGTTTCGCCTCCGCATCGCGCGGCACTTCCATGGTGAAGCGAGTGTCCTGCCCCGGAATGGAACTCACCCGGATCTCCCCGCCGTGGGCTTCGATGGCCCGCTTCACGATAGAGAGGCCCAGACCGGTACCTTTGATCTCTTCCTGCGAGTGGTGCTTCTCCACACGGTAGAAACGGCGGAAGATGTGCGGCAGGTCGGCGCTGGGAATACCCACGCCGTCGTCGCTCACCCAGATGCG
>CBFGPU010000458.1:0-3448 GCA_965650715.1 uncultured Haloferula sp.
GCGTCGAGATCGGTGGAGAAACGCTCCACCCCGTACTTCGCGGCGAGGCTGCGGAGCTTGTCCTCGTTGCGACCCGTCAGGATCGGATCGGGAATCACCCGGGTTTCGCCGCATACCACCCCGCCCTGTTCCCGGATCGCGAGGATCGAGCGGACGAGGTGCTGGTTCGTGCCCATGCGTCCGGTGACGCCGTTGAGGATGATGCCGAGCTTCTTGGTGTTCATGGAGGTAGTGGGAAGTGCCTAGTGATCAGTGATCAGTCGAAAGGCAGATGGAAAAAGGGTTGGTGCCGCTTGGATTTCTTCGATTCACCGATCACTCGGCACTTAAAGATCCGCGCAACTGGTGATGATTTTCTCCAGGAAGTCGTGCTGGTTCTCGGACCAGTACTTGCGCGAGAAGATCTCCACCTCCGTGAGGCCGCTAAAACCCGCCGCCTGCACCATCTTGGCGATGCGGGCGGAGGCGTCCACCCCCTCCCCCGGCAAGCCGCGGTCGAGGAGGACGTGGTCGAAGTCCGCTTTGAACTCGCAGACGTGGAAGGCGAAGAGGCGGTTCGCCGCAGCGCAGCGCTGGATCTGCGCCTCCAGGCCGGTCTCCCACCAGACGTGAAAGACGTCGAGGGCGACGCCGACCAAAGGGTGATTCAGCGATTCGGCGAGATCGTTGGCATCCCGCATCGAGGCCACGGCGGAACGGTCGCCCGCATACATCGGGTGCAGCGGCTCGATCGCCAGGCGGATACCGGCGCTCTCCGCCTGCGGGAGCAAGGCGGCGATCCCGTCGCGGATCTGGTCGAGATTCTCCTCCGGGATCTGTCCAATCGTGGCACCACAAACCAGCACGATCATCGGCAGGCCAAGTGCTTCGGCTTCGCGCAACGCATCCCTGTTAGACGCGATGGCAGATTCCCGGGAAGGGGCGTCCTTAGCGGTGAAGAATCCGCCGCGCACCAGGCTGACCGGCACCAGCCCGCTGTGGTGGAGCTGCTTGCGGACCACCTTGAGATCCTGCCCCGCCACCGTTTCCCGCCAGATGGAAACACCGCCGATGCCACGGCGGGCGTAGTTCTCGATGCACTCGTGGATCGACCACGGTTTGTTCGTGAAGGTATGGATGGCGAGGCGCTCGGGGCTCATGGGGTGGACTCTCCGGTGATCAGGTGACCGGCGACGCGCAACAGGGCGGCGGGAGCGCTGTTCTCGATGATCTCCGCTTGCAGGCGGGTGGCGGCGTAGCGGGCGAGTTCCTCCACCGGCAGGCTCACGGTGGTGAGCAGCGGACGCGACAAACGCCGCACGGGCGAATCGTCGAAGCCGGTGACCGCGATCTCTCCGGGCACCGCGATGCCGAGCCGGTCCAGTTCACTGAGGACGACGGTGCCGACGATATCGTTCACGCAGACCAGCACGTTCGCGCCCTTGGCCGCGGCGGCGACGCGGGCGGTCTGGATCGAGGCAATGTCGGGGAATTCGATGGTGTCCTTGGTCCGGTCGAAGGCCACGCCGCGGCGCTTGCAGGCGAGTTCGAAGCCATCGAGGCGCTCTTCCTGCACCTGGCCGAGACCGGCGATGGTGACGAAGCGCGGCCGGATTTCCGGAATCGATCCGCGCAAATGATCGAGGAGGTCCTGCATGCCTGCCGCATGGTCCGCGGTCACGCAGGGCAGGCCGGGGATCGAGCGGTTCAGCACCACGAAGGGCGTCTCATACTCGCGCAGGCTCTTGAGGGTCTGTTGGGTGGGACGTTGGAAGGCGAAGACGAAGGCATCGATATCGCCGCCCTTCTTGTGCGGATAAGGCTCGAAGGCGGGCGAGTTGACCTCGCATAGCAGGTTCAGCCCGCATTGGGTGAAGCCGCTGCGCAGGCCCTCCACCAGCGCGGCGAAGTCGTAGAAGAGCGCGCGTTCCGGTTCCGCATGCCGCGGCAGGACCAGCTTCACGTTCAGGATCGCCCGGCCGCGATGGCGGCGGATACTACGCTTCTGGTAGCCGAGCCGCTGGGCCGTCGCCGCCACCTCGCGCCGCAGCTCTGCCCCCACGAGCCGCGACCCGTTCAAGGCGCGGGAGACGGTGGCCGAGGAGATTCCAAGTTCGCGGGCGATGTCGTCGATGGTCGGCATAGGAGGAAACTCCAAACTAGAAGTTCCAAGCACCAAGGGGAGGAAGTTCAAAGTCATAAGTAACACGTGCCCGGGTGGGCACGAGGAGGCTTGCCTCCTGCCTTTCAGGCTCTTCTTGGCACTTGGAACTTTTCACTTGGAACTTTGGGCCGTCAGTAGCCGAGGCGCTTCGCGCAGTCCTCGATGATCCCGGCCTCCCAGTCCGGACGGCGCGGGCAGAGCTTGTGGGGTTCCGGAGTCGGGATCCGGCCGATGAGATGTTGGAAGACCGCACAAGAATGCTTGTAGGCCGGGACCGGGGCCCGGAAGCCGACATTGCCGAGATACTGGAGGGCGTCGTTCAACTCGGCATAACGCTCGTCGCCTTCCAGCCAGTACTTGTCACGGAGGGCAAACTTCTCCGGGCAGAAGGCCGCCAGGCCGAGCAGATAGTCCGATCCATACTCGGTCATGTCGATGCCCAGGTCGTTGCCGGTGAAGATCATGAACTCCGGGCGGACCTTGTCGCGGATCTCCAGGCGGCGGAGTTCCTTGCCGCGGTCGAGCGAGGAGTGCTTGATCCCCTTCAGCGCGGGGATCGTCATCAGGCCGCTGATCGTTTCCTCGTCGTAGATCATGCCGTTCGGCGCGAACATCTTCCCGAGTTCGAAGCCGAAGACCGATTCATGGCCTTCGCAGACCTTCGCGTAGAGTTCGACGATCTGCGCGGGCGACCAGCTATGGAAGCGCGTGGTCTGGAAAAGGATCGGCGTGCCGCCGAAGGACACGATCTCGTCCATTTGGCGGCGATAGAGGTCCACCAGATCGCCCTCGAGCCCCTCCACGAAGACCCCCGCGACGAAATCGCGGCGGCCTTGGATCACGCCCTTGGTCAGGCCGAGGATCTCGGTCCGCTCCGCGGGAGTCAGGTAGTTCGCGTAGCCTGTATCCATGTTGACCGCGCAGCCGAGGCCTGCACCCGTGGTCCGGGCGACTGCCGCCTCGAAGGCTCCGCGGGCGATCGAGCCGTCCGCTTCGAAGGGCAGCAGGCAGGCGGCATAGCCGGTGATCTTGCGACGGAAACGTTTGGCGGCGTGGCGGGTTTCAAGCGACATGACGTCCGAATATTTGCATGCAAATTTTCGGACGCAAGCATTTCCATGCTTACCCGCCCGGGGCATTGCGTCACGGCCCCGCTTTGGATTGCCTTGCACCAATGCGCTACGCCATCTGCAACGAAACCTTCGGCTCCGTACCCCTCCGGCAGGCCGCCGAGATCGCGGCGAAGATCGGATACACCGGCCTCGAAGTCGCCCCTTTCACGCTCGCGGAGGACATCCGCACCGT
>CBFGPU010000459.1:0-3437 GCA_965650715.1 uncultured Haloferula sp.
TCGATCATCGGCCGTCGGCGAGGCGCTCGGCGAGCATCGGCGGAAGACCGGCATCCAGGATCTTCTTCTGCGTCGTCTCGATGTCGTACTCGACGCGCCGGAAGACCACCAGGTGGTGGTCCAGATCGTAGATCGCGTAGCAGGCGCGCCAATCGCCGTCGCGCGGCTGGCCGACCGAGCCGGCATTGATAAAATACTTCGAGCCTTCCTCGATGATCACGGACTCCGCGGGCACCTCCTGCACCTTGTCCGTCTTCACGTAGACACGCGGCACGTGCGTGTGGCCGTGGAAGCAGACCTGCGTGAACTGGTAGGAAAAGTTCGACATCGCGTCGAAGCGGTTCGTCACGTAGTTCCAGTTCGCCGGCTGGTCCAGGGTGCTGTGGACGATGGTAAAGTCCTCGACCTGCCGGACCATCCGGAGGCGGCGCAGCCAGATCCGCTGCTCCTCGCTGAGATGGTCGCGGGTCCATTCGAGCGCCGCCGCGGCCACCGGGTTCATGGCATCCAGCGAGTGGGTACCGGAGGCGTCCTCGTCGTGGTTGCCCTTCACCACCGGGCAGTTCATGGCGCGGACCCGTTCCAGACAGGCCGCCGGGTCGGCATTGTAGCCCACCACGTCGCCCAGGCAGACGTAATCCGTGCACCCTTGCTGCTCGGCATCGGTCAACACCGCCTCGAGAGCTTCGAGGTTGGCGTGGATATCTCCGAAGAGGGCGATGCGCATGGGGTCGGTGAGGCGGGAGAGGCTTTAGGAGAGGTGTCGGGGACCTGTCGAGTCAAACCCGGATTACCGCTCGAAGCCGATCTTTCTGGCAGACAATTCCTCCCTCTGCCGGATGTGGCTCTTGGGGGAATCCGGAGCGATCCCCGCGCGGCCCTCCAGCAGGCGGATCGCGGTTTCTACCCCTGTCTGGGGCATGCGGTCGAGATAATCGGTGAAATAGGCACCCAGAATCCGCAGCGCCCTTTGTTCCGAGCCGAAAATCCCCACCGCACGGGCCACCGGGTCCTCCGGGGGCGAAATCCTGGCCTCCAGCACATAGCGGAGCGCCAGCATCGAGGGCACCGCACTTCCCGGGTCGGCTTGCAGGAGGCTCTGCAATTCCGCCAGCAGGACGGCGGGATCCTCCCCGGTCCGGGCCCGGGCCTGCAGCAGGTTGCGGCGCACCCGGGGGTCGGCCTTCCCCGTCGCCCAAGACCGGGAGTAGGCGCTCACCGCCTTCTTGTCGTCGGGAAAATGGTAGGCGCTGGAGTAGAGGTTGCCCAAATGCGCGGCAAGGCGCCAATCGTCCGGATTATTCCGGGTACCCCTCTCGAAGAACTCCCGTCCTTTCTCGACCCAGCGCCGGGCCTCCGACTCCGCCCGCAGACGGCTCAGGCCCGGGTCGTTGCGGTAGTAGGCCGCGGCATTGTAGGCCTGATGCCAGCCGCCGATGTCCCAGTAGTACTCGGTTTTCGGAGAAAGCTGCACGGTGGTATTCACCGACTCCTCCAGCTCCGGCCACTCGGTGTTCGTGAATTGCTCGGTCGCCCGCAGGCTGGCGAAGCTCGCCACCAGGGTCCGCAGGCCGGCCAAGGCCACGACCGCGCTATTCTGGCCGATCTTCTCGCGGACATCGATGTCCAGCGGCTCGGAGAGCAGCCCCTCGCGGCGGAATTCCTTCGTCGCGCCATCCTCCAGATGCAAGCGCACCCACCCCCCGGCCACCAGTACGGCGAGTGCGCTCAGGATGGCACGACGGCGCGACTTCATCTCAGAACTCCTTTCCGGCAAAAACCAGCCACGAGACGAAGGTGTGCAGCACCACGTAAAACGCCGTGATCCCCGCCAGCGTGCCCAGCGCCGCGGGAGAAATCGCCGCGCCCTCGATCACCGCATCGATCACGTTGAAGAGCTGGAAATCCGGAAACACCACCGCCACCGCGAGGCCGCCGATCTTCCCCGCCGTCCCGATCCCGTCCGCACCGCTCAAATACATGTCGCGCGCGTCCGCCTGGAAGTTCCCGATGAAATACACCAGGAAGCAGGAAATCGTCGTGAAGAGCGTGCTGGTCGAGAAGGTCGAGAGCAACAGCGCCGTCGAGGCGATCACCGCCGAGCGCATGAAAACCGCCAGCGCCGCCCCGTGCAGGCTCCAGGTCGGACCCTGCAGCAGGATCTCCGCCCGCAGCTTGTCCTTCTCCACCTGGGGCCAGGAAGCCACCCGCTCCATCTGCTCCGCCACCACCATGTGGGTCCGGATGCTCAGCACCCCCGTCATCAGGAGATCCATGACCACGAGGGAGACGAAAATCAGCAGCAAGACCCCGGCCAGCTTGCCGATCAGGTAATCCAGCCGCGGCACCGGCTTCGCCAGGATGGTATAGAGCGTCCGGTCCTCCACGTCCTTCGGCAGCAGCAGCGCCGTCGCCACGACCCCGAGCACCACCGAGAACAAGGTCATGGTCCCCAGCGACCAGCTCCGGATCATCCGCAGCACATCCATCCCCTGCAGGTCCGGCCGGCCGATCCCCTGGATGTTGAAGAGGTTGCTGCCCAGCACGATCACCGCGAAGATCGCAAGGAAGTAGAACACCTTCATCCGCACGAGTTGCGTGAAGGTGTGCGTGGCGATCACCCCGATGCGGCGGGGGTTGAGCGGGCGGTTTTTCGCGGGTCGGCTCATCGGGCGGGAAAGGAATCAGGGTTCACGGCGGTCCACGGTCTCCTGGAGGAAGAGGCGCTCCAGCGTCGTCCTCGGCCGCCCCGCGCGCACGAGCTCCGCGGATCCGTCCGCGTTCACCAGTTCGCGGACCTTCGCCACCAGTTCGGGCGAGGCATCGCGCAGCACGATCTCGGTCTGGTCCTCCACCGCGAGGAGCTGGTCGATCGGACCCTCCTTCACCATCCGGCCGCGGAAAATGATGCCCACCCGGTCGCAGACCTCCTGCACCTGTTCCAGCAGGTGCGAGCAAAGGAACACCGTGATCCCGCGCTGTTTCAGATCGAGAATCAGGTCCCGGATCTGGCGCGAACCCACCGGGTCCACCCCGGCCGTCGGCTCGTCGAGGATCACCAGGCGCGGTTCCTGGATCAGCGCCTGGGCCAGCCCGATCCGCTGGAGCATCCCCTTCGAGTAACCTCCGAGCCGCCGGTTGCCGGCCTCCCTCAGGTCCACCAGATCTAGCAGTTCCTTGACCCGCGCCTCCAGCTTCGCGCCGCGCAGCCCGCAAAGTTTGCCGTAGAAACGCAGCGTCTCGGAGCCGCTCAGATGCTTGTAGAAATAGGGATTCTCCGGCAGGAAGCCGACATCCTGCCGCGAGTCCACCTGCAGCGAGTCGTTGCCGAAAATCCGGCACACGCCTGCATCCGGCTGCACCAGCCCCAGCAGCGCCTTCATGGTGGTCGATTTCCCCGACCCGTTCGGGCCGATCAGCCCGTAGACCTCGCCCGC
>CBFGPU010000460.1:0-3436 GCA_965650715.1 uncultured Haloferula sp.
CATCGAGTACCTCAGCGCCGACCAGGAAGAGAAGTTCCTCATCGCCCAGGCCAACAACCCGATTGATAAGGACGGCAAGTTCCTCAACGAGAAGGTCACCGCCCGTGAAGTGGGCGGCGAGTTCATCGAAGTCGGTCCGACCGAGGTCAATTACATGGACGTCTCGCCGAAGCAGATGGTTTCCATTGCCGCCGGTCTGATTCCCTTCCTCGAGCATGACGACGCCAACCGTGCGCTCATGGGCTCGAACATGCAGCGCCAGGGCGTGCCGCTCCTCGTGTCGGATTCGCCGTACGTCGGCACCGGCCTGGAAGGCAAGACGGCCCGCGACTCGCGCTCGGTGATCGTGTCCGAACTCGACGGCGTGGTGGCCGCGGCCACCGCTGAAATGATCGTGACCACGCCGGACGGCAAGCTCCCGGTGGCCGATGAGAGGTTCCTCTCCGACCCGGAGTCGGTGAAGACCAACATCGACAAGGGCATCATGGCTTACCCGCTGCGGAAGTTCATGCGCTCGAACGCAGGCACCTGCATCAACCAGAAGCCGATCGTCAAGAAGGGCCAGAGGATCAAGAAGGGCGACGTCCTCGCGGACGGACCGAACACGCAGGGGGGCGAACTCGCCCTCGGCCGCAACGTGCTGGTCGCCTTCATGCCTTGGAACGGCTACAACTTCGAGGACGCCATCGTCATCTCCGAGCGAGTGAAGAAGGAGGACATCTACACCTCCATCCACATCGCCGAGTTCGACGTGGCCGCCCGCGACACCAAGCTGGGTCCGGAAGAAATCACGCGGGACATCCCGAACGTGGGTGAAGAAGCGCTCAAGAACCTCGACCACGACGGTATCATCCGCATCGGTGCCGAGGTGAAGCCGGGCGACATCCTCGTCGGCAAGATCACGCCGAAGTCCGAAACCGAACTCGCTCCGGAGGAGCGCTTGCTGCGCGCCATCTTCGGGGAGAAGGCGGCGGACGTGAAGGACACCTCGCTGCGCGTGCCCTCCGGCTGCACCGGCATTGTTCAGGACATCCGCGTTTCCTCGCACGGCAACGCCCGCAAGCGTGCCGAGAAGGTGGATCCGGTCGAGCTGAAGAAGCAGCTCAAGAAGATCAACGACGAGCACAAGAAGAAGGCCGACAAGCTGACCGACGACCTGACGGAGAAGCTTTCCGACATCCTGCTCGGCGAGAAGATCCCGCTCGACGTGGTGAACGCCCAGACCGGCGAGATCATCATCCCGGCGAACCGCAAGATCACCAAGACCCTGCTGCGGAAGCTGGCCTCGGTGCACGATCACATCGAAATCGACCCGTCCCCGATCCGGAACAAGATCCTCGAGATCATCGGTTCCTTCGAGGCGCGCTTCCAGGAGCTCGATACCGAGCGCGAGCGCAAGCTCGACCAGTTGGAAGCGGGCGACGACGTCGATCCCGGCGTCATCAAGGAAGTGAAGGTCTTCATCGCCGCGAAGCGCAAGCTCTCGGTGGGTGACAAGATGGCCGGTCGCCACGGCAACAAGGGTGTCGTCGCCACCATCGTGCCGGAAGAAGACATGCCCTTCCTCGCGGACGGAACTCCGGTGGACATCGTGCTTAACCCGCTCGGCGTGCCTTCCCGTATGAACGTGGGCCAGGTGCTCGAGACCCACCTCGGTGTCGCCGCGAAGGCGCTCGGCTTCAAGGTGGCATCCCCGATCTTCGACGGTATTCCCGAAGCCAAGATCTGGGAGTTCATGAGCCAGGCCAAGCAGGTCGACGGCTACACTTGGATCGGCGACGGCAAGGATGGAAGTACTGGCGGCAAATCGACGCTTTACGACGGTCGCACCGGCGAGCCCTTCCACCAGCCGGTCGTGGTCGGCATCATTTACATGCTGAAGCTCGGCCACTTGGTCGCGGACAAGATCCACGCCCGTGCCGTCGGTCCCTACAGCCTCGTCACCCAGCAGCCGCTCGGGGGCAAGGCCCAGTACGGTGGCCAGCGCTTCGGGGAAATGGAAGTCTGGGCTCTCGAGGCCTACGGCGCCGCCTACACCTTGCAGGAACTGCTCACCGTCAAATCCGACGATGTGCAGGGACGCACCCGCATCTACGAAGCGATCGTCAAGGGGGACAACAACCTGGAAGCCGGCACGCCGGAGTCCTTCAACGTCCTCATCAAGGAGATGCAATCCCTCGGCCTCGACGTCCGTCCCGGACGCCGCGGCTCCACGCCGGGCGGCGCGCCGTCCATCGGCGGAGTGGACGACTTCTCGCTCGACGA
Source organism: uncultured Haloferula sp. (assembly GCA_965650715.1). Classification (GTDB taxonomy): domain Bacteria; phylum Verrucomicrobiota; class Verrucomicrobiia; order Verrucomicrobiales; family Akkermansiaceae; genus Haloferula. The sequence continues at coordinate 2,266 of CBFGPU010000460.1, forward strand.
TCTCACCCTTTGATAGCCCCAACCACGAACCGATAACCTGACGAGCATTCGATATCATGAACGTTGATACCAACCTTCGCGAACTTTTCGGCGTGGACGAGCGGCCGGAGGCCTTTGACCAGGTCTCCATCACCGTGGCATCCCCGGACATCATCCGGTCCTGGTCCAAGGGCGAGGTGAAGAACCCCGAGACCATCAACTACCGCACCTTCAAGCCCGAGAAAGGCGGCCTTTTCTGCGAGCGGATCTTCGGACCCACCCGCGACTGGGAATGCGCCTGCGGCAAGTACAAGCGGATCAAGCACAAGGGCGTGGTCTGCGACCGTTGCGGCGTGGAAGTGACACTGAGCCGCGTGCGCCGCGAGCGCATGGGCCACATCGAGCTGGCCGTGCCGGTTTCGCACATCTGGTTCTACAAGTGCATGCCCTCGCGCATCGGCCTGGTGCTGGTCATCAGCGCCCGCCACCTCGAGCGGGTGATCTACTACGAGGACTACGTGGTGACCGAGCCGGGGAACACCCCGCTCGAGCGCGGCCAACTGCTCACGGAGAACGAACTCCGCGATGCGGAAGACGCCTACGGTGAAGCTTCTTTCCGCGCCTCGATGGGTGCGGAGGCGATCCAAGACCTGCTTGCCCAAGTGGACCTCGCGGACCTCGCCAAGCAGCTCGAGCAGGAGCTCGAAACCACCCGCTCGAAGCAGAACAAGAAGAAGCTCTCGAAGCGCCTCAAGATCACGCAAGGCTTCGCGCAATCGAAGTCGCGCCCGGAATGGATGATCCAGACCGTGCTGCCGGTGATCCCGCCGGACCTGCGCCCGCTGGTTCCGCTGGAAGGCGGCCGCTTCGCGACCTCCGACCTGAACGACCTCTACCGCCGCGTCATCAACCGCAACAACCGTCTCAAGAACCTCCTCCAGCTCAAGACGCCGGAGGTCATCATCCGCAACGAAAAGCGGATGCTGCAAGAGGCCGTTGACGCGCTCTTCGACAACGGCCGCCACGGCCGTGCCGTGACCGGTGCCGGCAACCGTCCGCTGAAGTCCCTGAGCGACATGCTCAAGGGCAAGGGCGGCCGCTTCCGCCAGAACCTGCTCGGCAAGCGTGTGGACTACTCCGGCCGCTCGGTCATCGTGATCGGTCCGGACCTCACGCTCAACCAGTGCGGTCT
>CBFGPU010000461.1:0-3416 GCA_965650715.1 uncultured Haloferula sp.
CCGGATCGTGGCGAGGTTGCTCGGAACCTCCCCACACCAGCCCGTAATCATGCAAACGTGCGAGGCCGGCTATTTCCCCGCAGATCGATTGGAAGATCTCCGTGTTCCCCAGGCCAGGCACCAGCAGGGCTAACAGCTTGCTGGCAGCTCCGTTCTTGGGTCCTTGCCTCACGAAGGTCCCGGAGCCCGCCTTCCGCTCCAGCAACCCTTCGTCCCCCAGGACCCTGAGCGCCCGCGCAACCGTCGGCCGGGAAACCCCGAAACGCCGCACCAACTGGGCTTCGCTGGGCATCCGCCCGTCCACCCCATAACGACCGGAAAGCAGTTCTTCACGCAGTTGCCGGGCAATGTCCGCAAAGCGGACCGCGGGATTCGCTGGAGGGTCCATGAGTTTACAGCCTTGAAAGGCTGTAATGCCAGGAAGATAGCAGCTTGGTCAAATCCGATTTCCAGCATTATCCCCCGTCCCTTACTAGATCGATCCACCCAAGCATGAAGCCTCTCGTCATCGGCATCGGTGAACTCCTCTGGGACCTGCTCCCTTCCGGCCCGCGCATGGGCGGAGCTCCCGCGAACTTCGCTTGCCACGCGCGGGCGCTCGGAGCCGCGGGAGCCATCGTCAGCAGCGTGGGTGCCGACGAACCCGGCTCCCGTCTTCTCGACAAGCTCGCCGACCTCGGCGTGCTCACCGCAGGCATCGCCATCGACCCGATCCGCCCCACCGGCACGGTGGCGGTGCAAGTCGGCATCGACGGCCAGCCCTGCTTCACCATCCGCGACGGAGTCGCGTGGGACGAGATCCGGGCACCCGCTGCGATGGGGATGATGGGGGTCGCCGATGCCGTCTGCTTTGGCACGCTCGGCCAGCGCTCTCTTTCCTCCCGTCTCGCCATCCGCCAGTTGGTCGAAGCAACCTCCCCGGCGGCCCTCCGCGTCTTCGACGTCAATCTCCGCCAGCACTACCATTCCGGCGACCTGATCCACGACTCGCTCGGTCTGGCGAACGTGATGAAGCTGAGCGACAGCGAACTGCCGGTGATCGCCGCCCTCCTGAATCTGCGCGGTGGCGTCCGCGACCAACTCGCGGCGCTGCTGGAACGCTATGACCTCCGGATGGTCGCTTATACCCGTGGGCCGGATGGCAGCATCCTTTGGGACGGAGTCCATTGGTGCGAGCATCCCGGTCTCCCGGCGGATGTGAAAGACACGATCGGTGCCGGCGATTCCTTCACCGCCGCCGCCACTCTCGGGCTCCTGCAAGGCCGCCCGCTGGAGTGGATTTCCGCGACTGCCAACAAGGTGGCCGCCCACGTCTGCTCCTGTGCCGGCGCGATCCCCCCGATGCCCGAGGCTCTCCGCCGGCCATTCGCTTGGGACGGCCCCGCCGTTGAAGCATCGTGATCCATTCACACCCGGTCTTCCCACTTCCGGAAAAACCGCTTAGATCACGCTCCTGCACGAAATCCATGAACAAACTATTTTTCTGGGCCCTCACCTCGGCGCTAGCCGGGTTTCTCTTCGGCTTCGACACGGTGGTCATCTCCGGTGCGGAGCAGACCATCCAAAAGCTCTGGGGGCTGAGTAATGCAGTGCACGGCCTAGCGATGGGTGCCGCGCTCTATGGTACCGTGATTGGCTCCCTGGCGGGGGGGTGGCCAACCGAGAGGTTCGGCCGCAAGAAGACGCTCCTCTGGATCGGCGTGCTTTACCTCGTGTCCGCGATCTGGTCGGGACTCGCGACGGACGTCTATTCCTTCATCATCGCCCGCTTCATCGGAGGGCTTGGTGTGGGCATCTCCACCATCGCCGCGCCCTTGTTCATTTCGGAAATCTCGCCGCCGGATCGCCGCGGGCGCTTGGCGGGAATGTTCCAGTTCAACATCGTTTTCGGCATCCTGATCGCCCTGGTGTCGAACTCCCTGATCGCGGGAAGGGGAGAGAACGATTGGCGCTGGATGCTGGGTGTGGAGGCATTCCCCGCCTTGTTGTACAGTGTGATGTGCCTGGCGCTGCCGGAGAGCCCGCGCTGGCTGATCGGCCGCAAGGGTGATCGGGAGGAAGGCAAGGCGGTGCTGAGGATGGTGAATCCGGGGATGAGCCAGGAAGGGATCGACTCGCTGGCGGATGACATCGCCCACCACTACGGGAAGCGCACGGTGAAGACATCCTTTTGGTCGGCCCGTCTGAAAGTGCCGATCATCCTCGCCTTCCTGGTAGCCTTTTTCAACCAGCTCTCCGGGATCAATGCCGTGCTCTACTTCGCGCCGCGCATTTTCGAGATGACCGGGCTGGGCAAGCAGGCGGCGCTGTTGCAATCAACGGGAATCGGTGTGACCAACCTGATCTTCACTTTCGTGGGCTTGTGGCTGATCGACCGGCTGGGACGCCGGACCCTGCTCTACATCGGGTCCTTCGGCTACATCGCCTCGCTGGGGCTGGTGGCTTGGGCCTTCCATACCCACAACTTTGCCATCGTGCCGGCCTGTATCTTCGCCTTCATCGCGTCGCACGCGGTGGGCCAGGGGGCGGTGATCTGGGTCTTTATTTCGGAGATCTTCCCGAACGAGCACCGTGCGTCGGGACAGGCGCTCGGGAGCTTCACGCACTGGATCTTCGCCGCCCTGTTGACGACCTTCTTTCCGAAGATGGTGGAGGCTTTCGCCCCGGCGACGGTATTCCTGTTCTTCGCGGGAATGATGTGCCTGCAACTGCTGTGGGTGAAGCTGATGGTGCCCGAGACGAAAGGGGTTCCGCTTGAAGAGTTGGAGGAAAAGCTGCTCGGCAAAGCGTGATCACGTTCCCGTCTTGGAGTTGGGATCGGTCACCTCCTTGCTCTCGGGCGACCCGTGCTGGCGCAGGAAGATGCTCAGCACGACGATCGAAAGCACCGCGAGGAATTCGCTCTGCCAGTTTTGGAAGGATTGGAACCAGAACTCGGAATCGGAAAGGAAGGCCCCGAGGTTTTGGGGCGGTTCGCCGTGTTCGGTCCGTTTCCTCGTTAAGTTCGTGGAGCCTGCCGGTGGCGTGGATGGCGAAGCTGCCGAAGAAAAGGAAGAGGAAGGCGAGGGACAGCGAATTGCGATAGAACCAACTCGCGCGGGCCTTGGAAGCCTGATTGCGTTCGCGGTGTTCTTCTTCCTTGTCGGGATCGAGGGATTCGGCGGAGCCCCGCTGATAGAGGAAGGTGGTGAGCCAGACATAGAATCCCATCTGTAGGAACTCGCTTTCCCAATTCTCGCCGGTGGCCTGCCAGAAGTGACCGCTCTTGAGGTATTCGCCGAAACTTCCAGGTGCCCGCTGGTGAACGAGGGCGTCCTGCCGGTGCACTTGGTAGCCGGTCACAGCCTGCGCGCTCCAGAAGAGCAGGAAGAGGGACGCGAGCACGAGCGAGAGTCCGTTATCGCGGAGGAACTTCA
>CBFGPU010000462.1:0-3407 GCA_965650715.1 uncultured Haloferula sp.
CGGGACCGCGAGACCCAGCGTGCAAGCACGCTCTCCAGCAGAAAAAGGATGAACGCCGCAACGGCCAGCAGCTTCCAGATCTCGCGACCGAACCCCTTGCCCTGCAGCACCCCCAGGATGTCCTCCACCGAGGCAGGCAACAAGAGGTCCGCGTGCTTGCGGATGAGGCTCAGGTCGTCCGCATTGCGCGGCTCGAAATGGCTCTCGGCGGGATCGCGCACCACGGCGACAGGCAGCTTGCTACCTTCGGCGAGATCGAGCGTGTCACACAGATCTTCGTCCGCACTCACCTGATAGACACCGGGCACCGAGGGCCCTCCGATCGCGAGTTCGCGACCGCGGCGCGATGGCTTGAGCCGGGCCTCGCGGGGATAACCCTGCGGATCGACCACGCGCATCGGCTCGCCGGCTTCCTCCCGCTCCGGCCGGAAGGCAAAGCCCGGGATGATCTGCTTCTCGCCCCCCGGAGGATTCCAGAACAGCCGGATCTTCGCCTCGCCGCCGTCCTCGCGATACTTCGCCTGGAAAGGCACCGGCACGTTTCCTTCGAGCGTGACCCGCCCAAGCTCCTCGGTGCCGTAGTCCGCCTTCAAGGGCGCATGGTCCCCCAGCCGGATCTCGATCTCGTCATCCACGTCGGCGGAAAAGACATACTCGCCGGTCATCGGCGGCACCAGTTGCCCCCGCCACTCGATCGAGAAGCGGTCCTCCGGCAGGCGCGCGCAGGGCTTGCCATTGCCCCAGCGGAAATCGATTCCCGGATCAATCCGCGCCACCGTCGCGCTGCCGCTCCATTCCTGGTTGCGATAGTAAGCCGCGGACAATCCCCCGCTCGCACCGTGGATCGCCACCGAGGGACTCCAGGCGGGATCGACATTGAGTTCCACGCCGTTGCCTGCGGTCCAGGCGACGAGCTCGTGAAGCAGCGGGACGAAGGCACGCAAGGCAGGCAGGTTCCCGGAACGCGCGTCGAAGGCGCAGGTCGCCAGCATGGTACGACCGTTGCCGTAGTTCTTCGCCGCCAGGAAGGTGTCACCGTTCAGGTATCCCGCCACCTGCACCCCTCCTTCGGCGTCGCCGGTCTTGCGCCACTGCTTGACCCGGGCGGAGGAAAGGTCCGAGTTCTTCTCGTCCTTGAACAGCGCGACCGACTCGTGAAGGAAGGTCGCCGGCGAGGGAGAAACGCCATCGGGATCCACCGCGATGTCCCCGATCGGCATCGGCATCAGCGCGCCTTCCGAAGCCTTCCACGCATTGAAGAACGCGGGCTCCGTGCGCGGTCCGGCGATCACCAGTAGCCCGGTGCCGTCCGCCACCTTGCCCGCCAGCATGCTCGCCAGCCGTTCCGGCAAGCGCGGCACATCCGCGAGAATGATCACCGCCCGGCCTTCGAGATCCTCGTCGGTCAATTCCGGCGCGGGCACCACCTCCGGGTCCATCAGGAAAGCATCGCCGACATTCCTGCCCTTCCTCAATGCGGGCGATGGTGCCAGCGCCATCGCCGAATAGCCTGCCGCCCGTTCGAAGAACGACCCCGCCGGGTTTCCGTCCACCAGCAGCACCGGCAGCGTTCCCCGCACGTTTATCACCCGCTCCGCCTTGTCATCCGCCGCGAGATCGTCGTGCGCTTCCATCCGCGCGGAAACCACCCGCGGTCCCGATTGAGCAAAGCGGTGGCGGAACTCCACCGTCTCCTTCTGACCCGCAACCAGCAGGCCCACCGCCTTCCCGCCGATCCTGTTGCCGTCGATCTCCAGCACCACGGGACCCGGCGTCACCGGAGCCGTGCCGGTGTTCTCGACCGTTACTTGGAGCGCGACCTCGCGATCGGTGCCGATGACCTTCCGCGAGGTCTCCAGAGTCGCCAGCGCGACATTGCGAAGCCCCGCCGGCACGCCGAAGTCGCGCAGCACGAGCTTCGGCTTCGCGGGCATCGCCTTCCACGCCTCGCCGAGGCCGTCCCAGGCATTCGGGTTGTCGAAGCGCCAGCCGCCGCGCTGGGCATCCGTGAAGACGATGATCTCCTTGGAAGCATTCGTGCCCTCCGCCAGGCCCAGGGTCGCCATGCCCAGCGCCTCATGCGCACGGAAGGTGCCGCCCACCGGACGCAGCGAATCCAGCACACCGAGCACGTCGGCCCGGTGCGTCAGCGGTGCCGCCGTCTTCGCTTCAGGAGCAGGCCCGCCGAGAACTACGAGGAATGCCGTACCCCGTGGAGCCTCCTTCACCAGTTGCTTCGCTTCCTCGACCGCCTTCGAAAACACGGTGCGGCCGTCCAGCGACAGCTCCATCGAGGCGGAGGCATCGATCACCAGCGCCACGTCGCGACGCCCGCTCGCCTCGAAGCGCTTCAGATTCAGCGAACGCTCCAGGAACACCAGCCCCGCCGCCGCCAGCAGGAGCGCGACCGCCGTCAGCTTCAAGATCCACCGCGCCTTCCCCGTCAGCACGAAAGACGCGCCGAGCAAGGCCACCCCCACCAGTGCCGCCGGCAGGACAAACAACCACGGAACCGAGGAATCCGGCGGCACGAAAGGACGCGCCACCGCAAGCGCGATCAAGGCCAGCAGGAGGCAGCGCGCCGCCATCAACAGCAGATCCTCCCACTCCATCTTGCGCCGCCGCATCGCCACGGTGTCGAAGAGGAAGCGCATCGCGCCCCAATCGACCGGCTTCGCCGCCTGCCGCCGGACCAAATGAATGATGATCGGGATGCCCACCCCCGCCAGACCCGCGAGCAGCCATGGATTGAGGAACAGCATCTACTTCCGCCCTCCCAGGTAGCGCAGCAGGATATCCCGCAGCGGGGTCTTCGTGTTCACCGCCACGTAGTCAGCGCGCAGCTTGCCGCAGGCGGAGTCGATCCGCTTCACGAAATCGCGCACCTTCTCCAGATACGCCGCGCGAACCGCCTGCGGGTCGATCCGCAGCATCTTCTCCACGCCCTCCAGGTCACGGAAGCGCTGGAAATTCTTGAAGGGAAAGGTCAGCTCCTCCTCCGCCATCAGGTGGAATATGACCAGTTCGTGCTGGCGGAAATCGAAATGATGCAGCGCCTCGATGATCTTCGCCGGGTCGTCGAAGAGATCGCTGATCAGGATCACCAGCCCGCGCTTCGGGATCCGCTCGGCCACGCCGTGCAGCACGCTTCCCACATCCGTATCCTCGCCCGCCTCCGTCGCGTGGAGTTCTTCCAGAATCCGCCGGACCTGGCTTGGACGGCTGCCCGCGCGGATGAAGCCGCGCACCTCCTTGTCGAAGGTCACTACCCCCGCCGCATCGCCCTGCTTCACGAAAAGATAAGCGAGCGCCGCCGCAAGGTGCTTGGCATACTCCAGCTTCGAAAGCGGCACCTCCCCGACCGTCGCCGCGGAGTCGCCGGTGTACTTCATCGACCCCGAGACATC
>CBFGPU010000463.1:0-3406 GCA_965650715.1 uncultured Haloferula sp.
CCGGCTTCGCCGTCTGCCGCTCCGGCTTGGCGTAGATCGGATCGCCGATCAGGGGGCAGCCCTTGTGCAGGAGGTGCACCCGGATCTGGTGGGTCCGCCCGGTGTGCAGGTGGCAGAGCACGAGCGATGACCCGGTCGAGCGGTCGATCGAGAGGATCTCGTAGTCCGTGATCGCCGGCTTGCCTCCCGGTGGATTCACCACCGCCATCTTCTGCCGGTTCACCGGATGGCGTCCGATGTGGGTGAAGACCGTGTCCTTGGCCGGGGAGGGGATGCCTTGCACGACCGCCAGGTAGAGTTTCTCCATCGTCCGGCCGGAAAACTGGGTGGTGAGCGATTGGTGCGCGACATCCGTCTTCGCGACCACCAGGCAGCCGGAGGTGTCCTTGTCCAAACGGTGCACGATTCCCGGGCGCTCGACCCCGCCGATACCGGAAAGCTGGCCCTTGCAGTGATGCAGCAGCGCGTTGACCAGCGTCCCGTCCGGGTTGCCCGCGGCGGGGTGGACCACGATCCCCGATTCCTTGTCGAGCACCACCAGATGCTCGTCTTCGTAGAGGATCGAAAGCGGGATATCCTCCGGTTGCGCCTCCGCAGGCACCGCTTCCGGGATGGCGATGCTTAGCCGGTCGCCGACCGCCACCGCATCGCGCGGCTTGGCGGGCTCGCCGTTCCGCAGGATGAATTGCTCGCGGATCAGCTCCTGGATGCGCGAACGCGAGAGGTCCGGCAGATTCGCCGCCAGCCAGGCATCCAGCCGCATCCCGGCATTGCTCTCCACGCGCAGTTCCATCCGCGGCAGGCTTGGGGTGGCGGGCCGGGATTGTCAATCGGCGGGAGGATCGTCCCGCCGCCGCTTCACGCGCATTTCACGAACTTCACGGGAATTGAAGTTTCCACCCGGCACGCGCGTAGCTACGCTCGGCCATGCCCGAGGGGGAACCGGAAATCGCTTACTGTCATGCCTGTGGGACGACCATGGACGTGTCGCAGGTCGCCCCGTTCTCGAACGTGGAATGCCCCTCCTGCGGCAAGCACACCCGCGTGAAGCGCGAATTCGGGCCTTACACCCTGCTTCGCCGCCACGCCATCGGTGGCATGAGCGTGGTCTTCATCGCGCATGACAACACCCTCGACCGCGAGGTGGTGGTCAAGATTCTCAACGAGGAATACGGCGCGAACGAGAACCGCATCAGCGCCTTCGAGGAAGAGGCGCGCATCACCGCCTCCTTCAGCCATCCGCATGTTGTCCGTGTGTTCACCACCGGCCGAGCCTTCGGTCGTTTCTACATCGCGATGGAGCTGGTCGGTGGCGGGCACTTTGAGCACCACATCCGCGAGCGAGGCTCGATTCCGGAGGGGGAGATGCTGCCGCTGGCGATCCAGATCGCGGAGGGTCTCAAGGCCGCCCAGTCGGCCGGCCTGATCCACCGCGACGTGAAGCCCGGCAATATCCTGCTGGATGTCTCCGGCAATGCGAAGATCGTCGATTTCGGCCTCGCCTTGGTGACGAAGGGCGGCAAGGCCAAGGCCGCCGAGATCTGGGCCACCCCTTACTACGTCCCCCCGGAAACCATCGAGGGCCAGCCGGAGGACTTCCGTTCGGACATCTACGCTTTCGGGGCGACCATCTACCACGCGCTCGCGGGCAAGCCTCCCTGCGACGAGGAGTCGATGGATACCAACAAGCTCCGGGAAGCGAAACGCCGCGTCCTGCCGCTGGCGAAGATGGCCCCGTGGGTCAGCCTCGATACCTGCCTCGCCGTGGACCGCGCGATGGCTCACGATCCGAACCAGCGATTCCGGTCCTACAACGATTTGCTCTCCGCGCTGGAGACCGCCCGTCAGCGCCTCGCTTCCGGGGTGCCGGTGACCCCCGCCTCGGTCGCCCGCCAGGCCGCGAACCGCCGTCGCGAGAAGATGTCGCTGATCGTTGTGGGCATCATGGTTCTGGTGGCGCTTGCCTTCGGAGTGTGGTGGGTCGGCCGCTCGCAGCAGGAGGAGCCGGTGGTTTCCGGACCTTCGTCCCTTGCTTCTTCCGGCAAGTCGCCGGGCAAGGACGGCTCGGATGGACAGCGCGCGGGCAGCGCGTATCGCGAAGCCGGTGAAGCTCTGCGGGCCGGCGATTATGCGAAGGCCGGACTTCTGTTCTCCGCCGTGCGCGATGATTCGGGTGTGCTCGAGCCGACCGGCTCTTGGGCCGCCTGCCAGGTGGTCGTCTGCGCCTTCCTGAACGGATCGTCCGACGACGCGCGCCAGGAGGCGACCAAGGCGATCACTCATCTCTCGAATGCTCCCGGGGTCGATAGCCAGGTCAGCGAGGGACTGATGATGGCGCTCGACAAAATCAAGGGGCCGCGCCCCGTGATCCGGCCGGAGTCCGCACCTGCACCGACAGGGGCGACGCTGATGGCGGCGCTTCTTCACGGATTGAAAAACTGGGAGCAGGGCATGCCGGACACGGCACGTCCCCATTTCGAAGCGCTCATGGCAGTGGAAGCCAAGGGCCCCGATATATGGGTGGAACCTTATCGCAGCATCGTGGCGGGCTACCTTACCGATCTCCAGACCTTGAAGGAGGTCGTTCCCGACAAGCTTCCCGCCGATGCCGCGACCTGCCGCAGCCTCGCCGATGAACTTCACGCGGTGCACTCCGGTCTGAAGACCAAAGGTCGCGCGCGTTTCAATATCCGTGCTTTGCAGCTCGATCTGGAAAAGCACGCCCGCCTGCTGGAAGCCGCGGGGCCTGCCACCCTTGATCCGCCCGGCGGCGACCGGCCCGCCGTGGATCCGGCCGATCCCTTGGCTGCCGTCCACGCGGCTGCCGCCGAGTGCCGCTTCGCCGATGCCGCCGCACTCCTGAAGGAGGCCGAGGGCGACGACGCCCGCATTACCGCGACCCTGCTGCTCGCAGAGGCGGCGGAGGCGTTCCTCGGCGAACTCGAGGACAAACTCAGGTCGCCGCAGGCAGTCTTCCCGCTTGAACTTCGCGATGCCACCAAGCTCGAGAAGATCACCGGCACCCGCGCCGGAGGCTTGCGCACCGTCGATGCCGCCGGCAATCCGCGCGACGTTTCATGGAGCGAGCTTTCGCCGGATAGCATGATCGCCCTCCACCGGACTCTGGTGAAGGGGACCTCGAGCGAACTGGAACGCCTCCGCCGCCACGAACAGGCCATCGCCTTCGACCTTCTGGCCGGGAACGCCGAGCGGGCCAAGGAAGCGGGGAACAAGCTGGCCTCCAACTCCGCCGCCTTCAAACGTCGCTGGGATGCGGTCCGGCCGGCCCTCCGCTGACCGGGCTTTTGCGGGGTGATTCCTGCCGGCCGCCCCTGCGCTTGCCACCCGCTCCGGGATTCCTCAGGATTCCCGAAACATCCCCATGGCCGAATACACCGAAGCCGAC
>CBFGPU010000464.1:0-3393 GCA_965650715.1 uncultured Haloferula sp.
GAGGATCGTCGGGCGGACGAAGGCCCCGCCGAAGCCCATCGTGTTCGCGAAGGCCAGAGCGCCCTGCGGGTCGATCTCGCCCCAGCGACCGAACAGGAGGAAGGATGCCATGATCCGCTGCGCCATCGGAAGCTGGTCGAGCTTGGCCGCCTCCGCCTCGAGCTGGGCGGCGTCCATGCCGGCATAGAGGTCCATCAATCCCTGCATGCGTGCCAGTTGGCCGGGCTCGCGGAGGATCTGGTCCATGTTGCGCTCGCGCTTGCCGGCCTCCGTGGCAGACGAGGAGCCGGGCCGGGATTGGGCCTTCGCGTTCATGACCTCTTCGGCCTTGGTCTTCGCGCTGTCTTCGGAGGAGCCCGCCTTGCCGGCGAGGTAGCCTCCGGCCGCTCCTGCGAGGAGGGCGGCGATTCCGATGGTGGCGGTGTTTTTCATGATGGGGTCGATCTCCGGTGCATGAGAACCCTTTCTTCCAAGCAAAGTTGCGCCGGAACTCTCACTTCGCCACCTTCGGCTTCAGCTCCACTTTCGGTGCCTTGCGGGGGCCCTTGTATTCGATGCTGGCGAAGAAAGCGCCGAGAATCCGCTGGTTCAGGAGCTGCCCGTCGAACCAGACTTCCAGGTCCAGCGGACCGGCCTCCAGGTCCATGGGCATCTTGAAGGAGCTCGCTCCCTCCCGGATCTCCAGTTGGATCTCTTCCTGGCCCGCGCGGATGTGGGCGATTCCCTTCCGCAGTTTCGCGAGTTCGCTCCGTTCCGCGGGGCTTGCTTCGGGAGGCAGGAGGGCGAAGACGATCTCGTAGTTTCCTTCGCGGGCGGAGTGCAGTTTCCAATGGCCCGAGGTGGAGGGCAGCGGGTTGCGCGTCGCCGCGACCTGGGCGGACTTGAGCAGGCGTTTGATGGAATCGTGGGTAACGCAGGCTTCCGCGCCCGAGGCCTCCGTTTCCTTCGAGGGCCACCAGTCGTGCGCGGTGAGGCGGACCAGCGGGCACTCTTCGGAGCCGATGACGTAGCGCACCGGTTCGCGGACGACCGGCAGGACCTCGTCCCACCAGCGCCCGTACGCGGTCAGCAATCGCTGCGCCTCCGCCGGGTGATCGGTGAACACGTTTTGCTTCTGCTCCGGGTCGGCCTGCATGTCGAAGAGCTCCAGGCCGACCAAGCGCCAGCGGGCGTCGCGCACCGCGAAGTCCCGGGCCCTGAACCGCGAAGCCGCCTCGTCGCCCCTCCAGCGCCCGACCTGGGTGAAAATCACGCGGTCCTTGGGGAAGTCGGCCTTGCCGAGGAGGGCCTGCGACAAGTCGATCCCGTCGCCCTTCCACCCCGCCGGGCGCTCGATTCCGCACAAACCCGCAAGGGTGGGAAGCAGGTCGAGGTGGGCGGCCAGCTCCTTGACCTCGTGTCCCGCCTTGATCTTGCCCGGCCAGCGGATGAAGCAGGGCACGCGGGTCCCGCCTTCGTCCGGAGTGCCTTTCCTGCCTTTCATCCCGGCACCGGGCCTCGCCATCGCCGACCCGTTGTCCGTCAGGAAGATCACGATGGTGTCATCCCCGATACCGGCCTCCCCCACCGCCGCCATCAAGCGGCCGAAGTTCGTGTCGATATTCTGAATCATGGCAAGGAAAGCCCCTGCTTCGTCCTGCGGTCCGCCGGCGGGCGGGATGTACGGGGCATGCGGGGCATTGGTCGCGAGATGGAGGAAGAAGGGCTTCTTCTCCGCCACACGGCCCTTCATCCAGCCGATCGCCTCGTTGAAGAAGACATCGGTGCAATAGCCGCTCGTTTTTTCCCAGCCGGACCGCCTGCGGATCATCGGATCGAAGTAGGAGTTTCCCCAGTAGTCGGGAGTCTGGCCGATGCCCCCGCCGCCATGGACGAAGATGTCTTCAAAGCCGCGGTCCTCGGGGCGGCAGGGATAGGCATCGCCCAAGTGCCACTTGCCGAAGATCCCGGTGCGGTAGCCCGCGGACCGGAGCATCTCCGGCAGCGTCGGAATCCCCGGCTTCAGCAGGCTGCGCCCCATGAGCGTGTGGCTCACGCCGCAGCGGAACTCGTGGAGGCCGGTCATCAGCGCGGCGCGGGTCGGCGCGCAGGTCGGGCTGACCTGGAAGCGGTCGAAGGCGGTCGATTCCCCGCGGAACTTGTCCAGTGCCGGCGTCTTCATGTCCGGGCTGCCGTGGGCGGAGAGATCGCCGTAACCCTGGTCATCGGTGATCACCACGATCACGTTCGTCGGCGCGGCGGGAAGAAGGCCCATGAGCGCGATTGAAATTGCCGCCAGAGCGGAAATGCGGAGCATGCCGCAGCTTTTCCACGCGATGTCCAACCAGCGCAAGCCGTTCCGGGTCCTCTTTGTTTGCATGGGCAACATCTGTCGTTCGCCGGCGGCCGAAATTGTCTGTAAAAAGATGCTGGCGGAGAGCGACCTGGCGGACCGGGTGGAACTCGATTCCGCCGGAACCATCGGCTATCACGCCGGCAAGGGGCCCGATCCCCGCATGGCCGCCACCTTGAAAGCGCGCGGCTATCCGATCTTCGGCCGGGCCCGGCAGGTCACGCCGGAAGACCTGGACGACTTCGACCTGATCCTCGTGGCGGACGAGGAAAACCTCGCCGATGTCCGTCGTCTCGACCGCGACGGCAGCCGCTCCTCCAAGATCAAGCTGCTGGTGGAGTTTTGCGAAAACCACGACGCCCCGCGTGTCCCCGACCCCTATTACGGCGGCCAGCGCGGATTCGAGGAAGTCGCGGACCTGGTGGAAGACGCATGCAGCGGCTTGCTGGGGCAACTGCGCTCCCGCCTGTAGTAAGGGGCGGACCTCGGGAAGGTGCCCCACGCGGAAACTGTCAAAATCTTTCACCCGGCTTTAGTACCGCGGATTGACAGGAACGCGCCACAGGCTATGCGCTGGCTTGTGGTTCATCGCATTATCCATCTAACGGCAGCCTTGGCACTCGCCCCCCTCGCCGCGGGCCAGGACTGGGAGCGGGAAGATGTGACTTTCGAGAAGATCGATGCCCGGGCCAAGGCACTGGCGGCCCAGCCCTATGCGGCCCCCAATCCGGAAGCGCTGCCGGACTGGATGAAGAACCTGAGCTACGACCAGTACCGGGACATCCGCTTCAATCCCGATCGGGCGCTGTGGGGTGCGGAGAAGCTGCCCTTCCGCGCGATGCTTTTCCATCCGGGCTATCTCTTCCGGGAGCCGGTGGCCGTCAACGAGTTCACGGATACCCACCAGCAGCGGATCCGGCTGTCAGAGGCTTTTTTCAACTACGGTTCACTCATCCAGCAGCGGGGCGAACTGCCGCCGGAGACCGGCTTCGCCGGCGTGCGCTATCACGCCCCGCTGAACAAGCCGGACTACTTCGACGAGCTGGCGGTCTTCCAGGGCG